>JAYUEJ010000645.1:0-3828 GCA_043739265.1 Rhodopila sp.
GCAGCCACAGCGACGGCAGCCGCAGCGACGGCAGCCGCAGCGACGGCAGCCACAGCGACGGCAGCCGCAGCGACGGCAGCCTCAGCGACGGCAGCCGCAGCGACGGCAGCCACAGCGATGGCAGCCACAGCGATGGCAGCCACGGTGATGATGGCTCCAAAAAACAGCAACCCGACGGCTGCTGCTGCGACTCCGGATCGAAGGGCGGGACCAACGTCACCGGCGTTGCTGACACGGTGACCGTAACGGCTTCGAACGGCGCGACCGTCACGGCGACGGACACCAAGGAAATCCAGGTTCTGGGCCACAACAGCAACATCAGCGTCAATGGCACCGCGACCACCGCAAGCCTGTCGGCCACCTACGGCGCCGCCCAAACGCTGGAGTTCACCTACAACCCCGGCAACATCGTGTCCCTGAAGCAGGTGCAAACCGGCCTGGGCATCGTGATCGGCACCAACAGCAACACGATGGCGTTCATGAAGATCAGCAACAACGCCAACTTCGCCCAGTCAGGCGCCAGCATCTACTTCCAGGGCGCGGTTACCTCCGGCGAGAAAATCTTCGCCGATGCGGCCACGAATGTGCTGACCAACACGCCGATCGCCGGCGGCCACTTCTCCACCACGGCGGGCAGCGACATCTTCGCCTTCGTGTTCGCCAGCCAGCAAGCGTTCCTGGCCGGTGCGGCGCCGATTCAGACGATGGATTACAACACCAGCGGCAACCAGGCGATGCACATCGGCGACACCATCGGCAGCCTGTCGGTCATCGGCTACGTCGGCGCAACGGGTGGCCATCTGGCCACCTGATCCAGTCAGCGCCGGGGCGGACGCCGTGTCCGCCCCGATCGTGTTCAGACCTCCGAATACCCCGAACCCCGGGTCGTGACACCGCGCCCCCTGGCGTCCTCGATCCAGCCAAACTCCTTCAGGATTTGCTGACTGTAGGTCACGCGGCCATTCACCCTGGCCGCCGGTTCGCTGGCCAGCAGCAGGGCCGCCCGAGCCATGAGGATGGGATGCTCGGCTTTGGGGTCGTCGATGCCGGTGACCAGTTTGTGGTGGATCGTCCCGGGCGTCGGCACCACCTGCGACGGCGACACCGCCGCGACGCTGATCCCCTCATACCGCGCCACTTCCTGGGCAAGCCCCTGAGTCAACCGCTCCAGCGCCGCCTTGGTGGCGCCATACATCACGCCCCCGCGAACCGTTTGATCGTCGTAAGGCCCCCTGCCCGGCCCGATCGCCGCACCCGAACTGATGTTGACGATGGCACCCGATCGCCGTTTGGTCATGTCCGTCAGCACCGCCTTCGACAGAATGAACGGCGCATGCACGTTGATCGCGAAACAGCGCACCCACCGGTTGGTCGGATAGGTCTCGGTGGGGAGGTAGTAGTTCAGCGCCGCGTTGTTCACCAGAATGTCGATCGGCCCGTAGGCCGCACGCGCGGCCTCGACCAAGGCAATGCATTCGGATTCGTGGGAAACATCCGCCGTCACCGCAGTCGCCTCGCCGCCTTTTTCCCGGATCAACCCGACAGTGCGCGACAGCGAACCCTCCAGCATCCGGTGCTCGCCTTCGTTCAAAGTCCGAGCAGCGCAGATAACGCGGGCGCCTTCGGAGGCGAACAGTTCGGCGATCTGCTGCCCGATACCCCGGCTCGCGCCAGTAACGATTGCGACCTTTCCCGTCAGCTTACCCATCAATCTTGCTCCCGCATGAACGGATTGCGCAACACGCCAATCCCCGTCAGTTCTACTTCGACAACGTCGCCATCGACCAAATCCGGAGACGTCCCGTCAGTCCCCATCCAGATGACATCGCCCGGATACAACGTGATCCGGCATGATCGCGCTTATGCGCTCACTATGGCAGGCTGCAACGCCGAGCGCAGGAAGGCCGGATCGAAAATCTTGTTGGCCATTACCTGGCAGCGGCGCATCAGACGAATTTCATCTGGCCGGTAGTCGGCGATCGCGCGATGGATCGTGCCGAGATGATCCCAGATCAACAGATCGTTCTCGTTCCAATCATGCTTGAAACGAAACCGCATGTCCAATTGATGCCGGAACAGATAATCCAGCATCCGGTCGCTTTCGTCTTGCGGCAATTCATTGATTCGCACCGCGTAACCTTCGTTACAGTACAGAACTTTCCGTCCGGTGATGGGATGCGTCAGGAACAGCGGATGCACGACCGGCGGCCGCCGTTTACGTTGTTCATCGGTCATCGCCGGCCGGACGCTGGCCTTGTTTCGGCGCATATGCTCCCAGAACTTCTCGAAATCGTGGGTGACGCTCATGCCCTCCAGCCGGAGTTTGATGTCAGTGGGCAAAGCCTCATACGCCGCCTGCGTGTTGGCGAATTCGGTGCCGCCCAGCGCCCGGCCGTCACGACGGGGGATGCGAATGCCATACAGGACGTTCACAAAACCGATCGTTTCCCGATACGACATGTCGGTGTGCCAGTCCTGCCCGGCATCCGGACTGCCGATATAGGCACCGTTTTCCTTAACGTTGGACAGAATGCCGACCTCCGGAAACGGCTGCGAACCATCGACGGCGCGAATCGGATTGCCCTGGATCTCGCCAAACAATTCCGAAAATCGTTTCACATCCCCGATATCTAGCCGCTGGTCGGGAAACCGCAGCACGCCATGCTGCCCCAGCGCCAGCAGGATGCGCGCGAAGTCCGGATCGTTCAGCGGCCGGGAAAGATCGACGCCTCGAATCGTTGCGCCGAGGACCGCACCCGTCGGTATTATATGTAAGAGGGCCGCACCCGTCGGTGCTGTATTCAACATGCCTGATCCCGTCTCACGCCATCAGCAACAACGCATCGGCAACAGTCACACCGGAACCATCCGCATGAACGATAACCGGATTCAACTCGAATTCCTTCACCTGTCCCCGCAAAGTCAAAGCCGCTCGGGATAACGCCGCGAGCAGACTTGCCACCGGTGCCAGATCGATCGGTTTGGAGCCGCGGAACCCGGTCAACAAAGGTGCGGATTTCAGCGACAAAATCATCCGAATTGCCTCGGCATCGTCCACCGGAGCGGGGGCATGCACGACGTCGCCGAACAATTCCACCGTGGTGCCGCCGAAACCCAGCATCATGATCGGCCCGAACGTCGGATCATCCACCATGCCGATGACCAGTTCATGCCCTTTAGGGGCCATAGGCTGCACCAGGACGCCATCGATTGCCGCCTCGGGCGCATGTCGACCCACATCGGCCAGCATCGCCGTGTAGGCCGCCATTACGGCATCGCGATCCGACAGGTTCAAACGCACGCCGCCAGCCTCTGTCTTGTGCGGCAATTGCGGCGATTGCACCTTCAGAACAACAGGAAAGCCCAGATGTTGTGCGGCATCCGCCGCTTCCGCCGCCGATCCGGCCAGTTTCTCCCGCGTATCGGGCAACCAGGCGGCGAGCACCTGTTTGGCCAAATACTCCGGCACCACCGCGGGCAGTCCGGTATACAAACGACCGGAGACAGCGCGGAACGGTTCCGGCAACGTGCGCTGCAACGATTCCGCGTAACCCGCCAACTTGCCCATGGCAACGCCGACATTGCGAAGGTCGCTGTGCATGAACAGACCGCAGCCGGCCGCGACCTCCCGCCCATAGGCCGAGGGCAACGTGTAACTCCACACTGTCATTGGCTTGCCGCAACTTTCCGCCACGGCGCGAATACGGGCGGCCTCGAGCGATACCCTGGTCTCGCTGGCGAGGGACGTGACCAGCACGACCATGTCGATCTCGTCGGACCCGGCGAGATGTTCCATGACCGTCATCATCGCCGGTCCGGTGTTGGAGC
>JAYUEJ010000646.1:0-3819 GCA_043739265.1 Rhodopila sp.
CTTGCGCCAAGCCGCCACCGACGTCACGGCGCGGCGGGTTCGGGCCAACTGGCGCGGTACCGGATACACCATGTGGCTCGGACACGTCGCGCCTCGACGTTCAAAGGAGGACGCGCGGTTCCCGGTCATCGTTAAAATGCTGTAGAACGCATTTGGGTGAACCAGAACGCCAAGAACGCCAAGATACCGCGTTTACCGTCCAACACCGAGACGTGGCTGCCATCAGGCGGTCCCTTGAGCGTCCCGTTACTCATTTATCAGCTTTTTGGGCGACCTGGAGACCTTGGCGTTTCAACTGTGTTTATTCACCCGATTGCCCTGCATGCTGGCTGGTCAATGCGTCGCCGCGCAACAGCGCCGGGCAATCCGGTCAGGCCAATCGTATTTGAAGTGTCGTCGGTAGCAAACTCCGCAACCCTGGCCTCGGAGTCATGGGTCGCGTGTTCGGAATTCCTGCATGTCAAAGCAGACGCACGCCGATAACCCTGATGAACGCAAAGCGAACCTCCCGGTCAACCCGCCAGCCCACCGGTACCCGCGCTCATCCGCGGTAAACTCCTCCGTATAAACGCCCGGTGCCGGCGGCCATGTGGCGCCGAACCGGCCAACGCCCGGCCGCGGCAGTCCAAATGCGATTACCCTGGCATTCCGGTTGCGTTGTCTCATGCTGCGGTGCAAAAAGATTGCGCCCCCACCTGTACCGAGCATCCATATGCCATTGCATGTCGCCCTGACCCATAAGACGGCTTATCACTACGACCGCCTTGTCGCGCTTGGCCCGCAAACCATCCGCCTTCGCCCGGCCCCGCAGGCGCGCACCGCAATCCTGTCCTATGAACTGACGGTCGAACCAAAACCTCATTTTATCAACTGGATGCAGGACCCGCAGGGAAATCACCTCGCCCGCGTCGTGTTCCCGGACAAGGTGGACCGGTTCGAGGTCACGGTCGATCTGGTCGCCGACATGGCGACGGTCAACCCGTTCGACTTCTTCCTGGAGCCGGAAGCGGAGACCTACCCATTCACCTACGATCCCATGCTGGATCAGGAACTCGCCCCGTTCCGCACGGTCGAATCCCCCGGCCCGAAGCTGGCGGCACTGCTGGCCGGCATCCCGCGCGACGCGCTTCGCACCGTTGACAAGCTGGTCGCGCTTAACAGCCTGATCCACGACAAGGTCGCCTACATCGTCCGCCTGGAACCCGGCGTCTTTACACCGGAACAGACGCTGGCGGGCGCCACCGGGTCGTGCCGCGACTCTGCCTGGCTGCTGGTGCAGGTGCTGCGCCACCTCGGCATGGCGGCGCGGTTTGTCTCGGGCTACCTGATCCAGCTTGCGCCCGACGTTAAGCCGCTGGAAGGACCTCCCGGCCCGTCGTCCGACTTCACCGACCTGCACGCCTGGGCCGAAATCTATCTGCCCGGCGCCGGCTGGGTCGGGCTGGATGCCACATCGGGCCTGTTCTGCGGCGAGGGCCACATCCCGCTCGCCGCCAGCCCGGACCCGATCTCCGCGGCCGCGATCACCGGCGTCGTGGATGACGCCGAGGTCACGTTCACCTTCGCCATGTCGGTGCAGCGGATCAAGGAAACCCCGCGGACCACGAAGCCCTATACCGAGGCTCAATGGCAGGCGATCCTGGCGCGCGGGCAGGCCGTCGATCGCGCGTTGAAACGCAACGATGTGCGGCTGACCATGGGCGGTGAGCCGACATTCATCGCCGCCGACGACATGGATGCGCCGGAGTGGAACACCGACGCGCTGGGGCCGACCAAGCGCGCCTATGCCGGTCGGCTGTTGCGCCGGCTGATGGATCGCTGGGCGCCGGGCGCGGCGTTGAACCATAGTATGGGCAAGCATTATCCGGGCGAACAGCTTCCCCGCTGGGCGCTGCACTGCCATTGGCGGGCGGATGGGGAAACGGTTTGGAACGACCCGGCGCTGCTGGCTTCGGACGACGACAGCGATGACGCGACGGCCGGGGACGCGGCGGCTTTCGCGGCCAGTCTGGCGGAACGGCTGCAGCTCGATCCAGCCCTGGTCATTCCGGCTTACGAAGATGTTCATTACTATCTGTGGAAGGAACACCGCCTGCCCGCCAACGTGCTGGCCGAGGAATCCAGGCTGGCCGATCCGCTGGAACGGGAGCGGCTGGCGCGGGTCTATGCTCAGGGCCTGTCCAGCACGGTTGGCAGTGTGTTGCCGTTGCGGCGAGTATTCGATGGCGGGGTCCGGCGGTGGCAGTCGGGCAAATGGTTCTTCCGGGCAGGCGAAATGTTCCTGATCCCGGGCGACAGTCCGCTGGGTCTGCGCCTGCCGCTGGAATCGCTGCCCTGGGTCGATCCGGCGCTCGCCGAATTCGACGTCAAACCAGATCCGTTCGCGCCGCGGTCACCGCTGCCAACGCGTCAGGCGCTGCAAAGCCGCCGGAAGCTGGGCCAGGCCAGCAGCATTGAGAATTTCCGGCCGGTGCCGCAGCAACTGCCGGTCATCGGCCAGGGTGATCCCGGGGTCGTCCGCACCGCGTTGGCCGTGGAGGCGCGCGACGGATTGCTGCATGTGTTCTTCCCGCCGGTTTACGCGATCGAGGATTGGCTGGCGCTGATCGCCGCGGTCGAGGAAACCGCCGCCGAGATCGGCCGTAAAGTGGTGCTGGAAGGCTACCTGCCGCCGGAAGACGACCGGTTGCTGCATTTCTCGGTCACGCCCGACCCCGGCGTGATCGAGGTCAACGTTCATCCCACCGACAATTGGGACGAACAGATTCGTTTGACCGAAGAATTGTACGAAGAAGCCCGGCTGATCGGGCTGGCGACTGAGAAGTTCAATCTCGACGGCCGCCATGTCGGCACCGGCGGCGGCAACCACGTGGTCATGGGCGCCGCGCGGGCCGAGGATTCGCCATTTCTGCGGCGTCCCGATCTGTTGAAGTCCGTGGTTGGGTTTTGGCACAATCACCCCAGTCTGTCGTTTCTGTTCAGTGGACAATTTATCGGCCCGACCAGCCAGCATCCCCGGGTGGATGAGGCGCGGCAGGATGCCATCGCCGAGCTGGAAATCGCGTTCTCCCAGGTCAGGGCCGGGCAATGGGTGCCGCCCTGGATGACCGACCGGTTGTTTCGGAACATCCTGGCGGACATGACCGGCAATACCCACCGGACCGAATTCTGCATCGACAAGATGTATGATCCGGCCAGCGCGTCTGGCCGGCGCGGGCTGGTGGAATGCCGGGCGTTCGAAATGCCGCCGCATGCGCGGATGTCGGCGGCGCAGATCCTGCTGATGCGATCCGCCGTGGCGGCGTTCTGGGAACGGCCGTATGAGCGGTCGTTGGTGCATTGGGGCACGCGGGTGCATGACGATTTCATGCTGCCGCATTTTGTCGAGCAGGATTTCCGGGGTGCGCTGGAGGAACTCGGGGCGATGGGCTTCCCCATGGACCCGGACTGGTTCGCGCCGCATCTGGCGTTCCGCTTCCCGCATATCGGGCAGGTCGAGTTCCGCGGCATGGAGCTCGAACTGCGGAATGCGCTGGAGCCGTGGCACGTTTTGGGCGAGGAACAAGCTGTGGGCGGCACTGTTCGTTACGTCGATAGTTCAGTCGAACGGGTGCAGGCCAGGGTGTCCGGCTGGGTGGACGAGCGCTATGTGCTGGTTGCCAATGGCGCGGCGGTCCCGCTGACCCGCACCGATCGCGAAGGCGAGTATGTCGGTGGTGTCCGCTTCAAGGCGTGGAACCCGCCGAGTGCACTGCATCCGACCATTGGGGTGCATGCGCCGCTGGTGTTCGACGTGTTCGACCGCTGGAACGGGCGCAG
>JAYUEJ010000647.1:0-3813 GCA_043739265.1 Rhodopila sp.
GCGTTCATGTCAGCCCGGGTCGGAGGGTTTTTCGCGGCACGCATATCAGGGGTGACCCGGTTCGGGCTGTTCGTCACGGTTACCGAGACCGGTGCCACCGGTATCGTGCCGTTTGCCTCGCTGCCGGACGATTATTGGCAATTCGATGAACGCGAGCAAACCCTGACCGGGCGCCGCTGCCAACAGGTCTTTCGCCTGGCGCAGGAAGTCGATGTGCTGTTGTCGGAAGCCAATCCGGTAACCGGCGGCATGGTGTTCCATGTGCTGGATCGCGGCCCGGAGCGGAAAACCGCAATATCGAAAACCCCAACGCCGAACACCCCAACGCCGGAAACAACAGCCCCGTCGCGAACCGGCGCACCAGGGAAACGGTCCCACCGCCGGTGATCCGTATCAGCGTCCTTCTGGTGCTGTTCGCCATCGCGCGGGCGCAAGCCCAAACCCCGGTCGCCAGCGGGTTCGACCAGGATCGCCTGACCACGGTCTATACCGAGGCACTGACCTTCATCGCACCGCGCATTCTCGATCCCGTTTCGGTGCCGCGATTGACCGTGTGGGGATTGCAGGGCCTGACCGCACTGGATCCGGGTTTGCGGGTCGTCGCGCAGGACACGCGCCTGCAATTGTTCCGCCAGGGCCAGGTGGTGTTCGACCTGCCGGTGCCCAAGGATGCGGCCCCGGAAACCTGGGCAAGGACCGCCGCAGTACTGACCGCCGCCAGCTTCCCGGTCTCGGCCCCTGTCCGGCGCGCCGGCGCCCAAGGAGTCATCCAAAGTTTCTTCGACCAGTTGTTCAGCCGCCTGGACCCCTATTCGCGCTATGTGCCGCCGGCGGAAGCCGGGGAAGACCGGGCGCGGCGGGCGGGACGGGCGGGACTGGGCCTGACGGTGGCCCAGCGCGGCGCGTTGATCGAGGTGCAATCCGTGGTTCGCGACAGCCCGGCCGCCATCGCCGGGATCAGGCCGGGCGATGTCCTGGCCGCCATCGACGAACAGCGCACCCGCGACCAGGACCCCAGCACCATCGGCGCCCTGCTGTCCGGCCCGGAAGGAACGGCGGTCACTTTGTCCTGGCGCGGACGCGACGGCCGCACCCGCGATGCCCGGCTTATGCGCATGATGGTGCCGCCCGAGACCGTCTTCGCACAGCGTTTCGCCGATGTCCTGGTGCTGCGGATCACCAGCTTCAGCACCAGCACGGCGTCCCATATCGCACTGTCCGTGCAGGACGCGCTGGCCGAACCGCACCCGGTCGATGGGATCGTGCTGGACCTGCGCGACAACCGCGGCGGCCTGCTGCGCCAGGCGGTGACGGCCGCGGATTCCTTCCTGCCCGAGGGGGTGGTGGCGACCACCGTCGGCCGCGATCCGGACTCGCTGAAGGTATGGCGCTCCGCCGAGGGGGAACTGGCGGAGAACGTGCCGCTGGTCATCCTGGTCGATGGCCGCACCGCAAGTGCCTCGGAAATCCTGGCTGCCGCGCTGGCGGACCGGGGACGCGCGGTGGTGGTCGGCAGTGCCACGGTGGGAAAGGGAATGGTCCAGACGATCGACCCGCTGCCCGACGGCGGCGAACTCTTCGTCACCTGGTCCCAGACCCTCGCCCCGCTCGGTTGGCCGATCCAGGGATTGGGCGTGCTGCCGCAGGTCTGCACCAGCCTGGGACAGGACGCGTTAAGCCATCAACTCGCGGCGCTGTCCACGGGCGTCCAGCCGATGGCGGACGTGATCCGGCGGTCGCGGGCAGCGCGGGTGCCGGTACCGGTGTCGGAGGTGCTGGAGATCCGCGCCCCCTGCCCGGCAGCCGAGGGACGCGCGGCGGATTTGGCAACGGCTCGGGTGTTGATCGCCAATCCCGCTGCCTATGCGGCGGCGCTGCTGGCGCCGATGGCGGATCGGTAGCCCACGACCGGATAGTGGTGCTAAGGTTCCGCCGGACAGACGCGGCGCGCAGCGGCCGAGGAGGCTGAAATGGGCGATCGGGCGGCCCGACGCATGACGATCGATGAATTCCTGGCGTGGCAACCGGGCCAAGGCCAACGCTACGAATTGGTGGACGGCGAGCCGGTGGCCATGGCCGGGGCGAAGCTTCGCCATGATCGGGTAACCGGCAATGCGTTCTCGGAGGTCCGACGGCAAATTCGGGCGGCCGGCAGCCCCTGCGATGCCTTCACCGCCGATATCGGCATACGCACGCCGATCGGAAACATCCGCAGGCCGGACATCAGTGTTCTGTGTCCGCCATTCGATGAGGACGCGACGACCTCCGACACGCCACGTCTGATCGTCGAGGTATTGTCGGAATCAACCGAACGCGTGGATCGTCTTATCAGGCTCGACGAATACAAGGCCATCGACGCCCTGGATTATATTGTCATCGCTGACCCGACCCGCATTGAGGTTGGTTTTTGGTATCGGGACGCGGTGCGCTCCTGGCGCAGTGTCACGCTTCAGCAGACGGAGGCGGTTATCGACATGCCGGCCCTGGGGATCGCGATCAGTCTGGCGGCCCTCTACGAACGGGTGCAAGTGACATCGCAACCGCGCCTGTTGCTGGTCTGGGAGGATGACGGTGACAGCATCCCGAACCCTCAGACCAACCCGCTTTAGACCTTTGGGCTCACCATTTTACCGGGCATCGCCCCAACGGGCCGCCGGTCGAGCGGTGTCACGGATTACCGGAAACAGGTGGCTGCGGGACCATTCCACATGATAATGGGGGGCTGAATTATATATCATAAAATGGAACGAAAATCGATTGCCAGGCATCTTCACCGTCGATGGATTTCGCGGCGTCACCAAGTGTTCGCAACGAGACTCTGGCTGTTCAAGCCCTGTCGCGCGATTTTTCCATGTCCACTAGCTGCTGAGCCCATTTCGTTCCCAGCGGTGTGAGCTGAACAATATCTTTCAGATCGAAGGTGCTACCATCTTTGGCGGACCCGACAGACCGCCCGTTTGTGATCAGGGCGAGATAGCGGAGCCGCCTCAGCTCGGTCCTGACATCATGATTGCCAATATACCCTGTCGTCCGAGCCAAATGCAGATTCAATAAATGGCTACGTTCTGGACTCGGAAGGACTATTGGCGCGAGGAGCTGTAGGAGTTCGAGCCGTAATGTCTGGTCTTGCTGCTGGGCACGGATCGCATCGAGCTCGACTTTCAGATTGGCCACCTGGAACGTCCGCACACGTATCAGCATGTCTGCGACGATTGTGGATGAACGCTCACTGAACAACAGCACGATGATGGCTGCGGAGATCAGAACAAGAACTATGGCTGCGAAATCTATCCGGCCGTTGGTCGGTATTCGACCGCACACCAGCGCGACCAGGTATCCAGTAACGAATATGCCTACAGCGAACGCTGCAAGATAGCGCAAATTTATGTGCATGATCCACCTTCCCAGCAAGAGGCGGCAATTGATACTCCGAGTACCTGCCTCTGAATAGCAAATGTCACCATCTTTTGACCGGCAAAAGGGATAGACTGGTAAGTCAACTCATTACTTTGCACCTCACCGGAGGCGAGTTGGGCGAGGCGGCGGCGAAGCCGCTCGCGCTCGGTCTTGGCTTCGCTCGCCGTCTCGCGGAACACCTTCTGGCATCCGGCGCGGGTGAGCTGGCGCAGTTCGGGGTGAACGCTCCGGGCGTTCGTCGAGCCTCTCGCGTAGCCGTATGTCATGCCCTACTTATGACGGTATTTTCTGCAAAGAAGAATAAGAAAAATCCCAATTAATTCAACACTCGGACAACTTTGCACTGATCTTAATTCATGCACAGGAGCGAATAGGGAGCCTTGAATATACCGAGCC
>JAYUEJ010000648.1:0-3782 GCA_043739265.1 Rhodopila sp.
ACCATACGCTCGATCGGGCCGGCTGGCATGACTTCATTTACCAGCCGTTTCAGGGCGCTGATTACCAGCGGCGCTGAGTCCAGAAGCTGCTCGGCCATCGCCAGAGCCTCGGTTTCATGCTGGCCGTTGGGCACGACCCGGTTGACGAATCCGACGTCGTAGGCGCGCCGGGCCGGGATTTTGGTGCCCAGCAGCATGATCTCCATGGCCAGATGGTGCGGCATGCGGGCGGCGAGGGAGCTGATCCCGCCGGCGGTAGTACCAAGTTTGGCTTCGGGATAGTAAAACTGGGTGTCCTCGGTGGAGACGAGCAGGTCGCACATCATCACCATGACGATCCCGCCGCCGACCACCCAGCCGGAGGTCGCGGCGATGATCGGCTTGTCGGTATGGAAGCCGACATTGGGTATGGCGCGCCATAGTTCCGGCAGATTGTTGACGTCGGCGCCGGAGGTGAACGCTTTTGTCCCGGCGGCACTGAGGATCGCGACGCGCCTGGCGGGATCGGCGTCGAAGGATTTGAATGCCTGTTGCATTTCTACCGCGACCGCCTGGCTGATGGCGTTCAGGCGTTCGGGGCGGTTGATGCGAATGATGGAGATCGCGCCGCGATCTTCGACGGTGACATCTGGCATGGCGACGGTTCCCCCCCTGGTTCGGAGCCCACGGCGTTGATCCCGCCATGGGACTTGATTCGCCCATCCGTGCCAGACAAGGCGGCCGATGTATAGCTGTCAGCGTAACCGGGCCTTGGTCGGTCTGGTGGCTCCCGGGGGCGCCGGCCAGGGGCGTGGCGACCGATTGTATTGACCGCGGATGAACGCCAATAAACGCTGATGGGAGCAGATACCGGCGGGCATGCGCAGAGTTTGCCGAGACAGAGTTTTTGCGGCGGGCGGGACGTGATCCTTTTGGCGCGGCGGTCGCCCGATCCGCCTATCGTGGTTCGGTTGACCGGGGACGCTACGAACGCTGTTTTCGCGATACACGGCGGTTCAAAGGCGATCACCGTGTTGCATCCGGTGGGTGCGCCGATGTGAAGCGCTGCCGTGGGATGGCCGGTTCCGATCAACAAATCTCGATTTCGTTGACAAAGCGACAAGATCAACGCGAGCATCCGGCGGTCACAACCAAGGCGCGGCCCCGATGCGCTATATTCTCGCGTTTCTCCTCCTGTTTGGCTGTTCGCAGGCCCGGGCGTACGACGACCTTGTGCTGCCTAAGGTCGAATTTTCGGCGACGGCGGTGCATGATGCCGGCGCCGCCGAAAGCAAGGAGACGATCCACTATGCGGACGGCAGGTTGCGCATCGACCGCGGCAATGGCTTCAGTTCGACCATCCTGGATCTGACGACGCAGACCCAATATCTGCTTATGGTGAACCACACCTACCTGATGCTGCCGATGGATAGCGAGCTGTTCCGCCGTTACATCGCCCGCATGCCCGACGCGAGCGGTGCGCGGAAAATCGGCACTCAACGCATCGAGGGCCTGGAGACCACGAAATACGCATTCGGCGAGGATGGCGCACTGGACGCGGCCGGGTCGTATTGGCTGACCAGCACCGGAGTCATGGTGCGGCGCGAGTTCGAGGATGGCGTGTTCGGTCACAACGTCCATCATCTGGAATTCCTCACTCATATCACCTTTGCGAAACAACCGGCTTCGTTGTTCTCGCTTCCGGCGGGATATAAACGGGCGAAGTGACTTCCTGGCTGATCCGGAATAAACCCGGCTGGAAACAGGGAAACCAGCCATGACCGACCAACCGAACCGTCCTGCCGCCGCGCCGGCGCCGGCGATGTTCGCACTGATGATGTGCGCGCCGATGACATTCGCCCTGGCGATGTTCGCCGTAGCGATGTTCGCCGGGGTGCCGGCATCCGAGGCGCGCATCGTGCGCATCGATATCGACCGGATCGAACCAGCTTTCGATGGCGCCGCGTTCGATAAGGTTGGAACCTTTGAACGCGTCACCGGACGTGCCTTTGGTGAGGTTGACCCGAAGGCGCCAGGGAACGCCATCATTCAGGATATCGGTCTGGCCCCGCGGAACGTTCGGGGGATGGTGGAATACAGCACCGAGATCGACATCGTCCGTCCGGCGGACCCGAAGCGCGGCAACAACGTCTTGCTGTTCAACGTTCTCAACCGGGGCAACAAGGGCGCGCTGTCGCTGTTCAACGCCGATGTTCCACCGGGTCTGGCGGCAACGAACGCGCTGGAAAATGCCGGTGACGGCTGGTTGCAGCAGCAGGGCTACACGGTCATCTGGTTCGGCTGGCAGGCCGACGTGTTGCCGAATGGCGGCCGCATGACGTTCACCGTGCCGGTCGCGCGCAATAAGGACGGATCGCCGGTGACCGGGGTGGTGCGGGCGGAGTTCGCGCAAACCGCGCCGGCCACGGTGTTGAACCTGTCCAGCGGCTGGTTCACCGGGATGACTCATGCCAGTGAACCAGCCGCCAGCACCAACAATCGTTCGGCGAGCCTGACCGTGCGGAGTTCCGAAAACGCCCCGCGGGAGGCGATTTCGAACACCGAATGGCGCTTCGGAAATTGTTCCGCCAGCAACGAAACTCAGATATGCTACCCGGCCGGTTTCCAACCCGGCAAACTCTACGAACTGATCTATCGCGCGAAAGACCCGCTGGTGATGGGTCTTGGATTCGCGGTGGCGCGCGACCTTGGAACGTTTCTTAGACGATCCGAGAAAGGCAACCCGGTCGTGCATGGTCCAAAGGTGAAAACCGTCGTCATGGGATCATCCCAAAGCGGTCGTTTCATTCGCAGCATGATCGCGCTGGGCTTCAACCGCGGTGAGGACGGCAAACGCGTGTTCGACGGTGCCTTGCCGCATATCGGCGGCGGCCTGCTGGCGCTGAACACGCGGTTCGGCCAGCCGGGCCGAGCGTGGGGGCAACAGGTGGATCATTTGTATCCTGCGTACGATTTTCCGTTCACGTATGGGCGCCAGAGCGACCCGTTGACCGGCCGCACCCAGGGGCTGCTGGATCGGTGTGAGGCCAGCGGAACCTGTCCCCGCATCATCCACGCCGCCACCGCCCTCGAAATCTGGGAAGGCCGCCAGTCGCTGGGTCTGACCGACCCGATGGGCGTGCGCGATGCGCCGGAGCCGGCCAATGTCCGCACCTTCATCATGGCCAGCACGCAGCATGCCCCGCCCGCGTTGCCGCTGCCGGTCAAGCCGGCCCTGTGTACGCAACAATCCAATCCGAACCCGCACACCTGGACGATGCGCGCGCTGCTGACCGATATGACGGAGTGGGTACGCGATGGAAAAGCCCCGCCGGCGTCAGTGACTCCGCGAATCGCCGACGGCACCCTGGTGGCGCCCGATCAGCTACACTTCGGGAGTATTCCGGCGAACAGCTATGGCGGGGTGGAGCGCCCGGCGCTGCGCTATACCGGCGCGATCAGCGCGCTGCATGTGCTGGACTTTGGACCGCAGTATCGCGGCGGCGACAGTTCCGGAGTGATCTCGATCGAGCCGCCGGTGGTGGGATCGGGCAGCTACGGCGTGCTGGTGCCGCAAGTGGATGCCGACGGCATCGATGTCGCCGGCGTGCGCGATGTGTATCTACAGGCGCCGATCGGAAGCTACACCGGGTGGAACAGCTTCCGCCCCGGCCTGTTCGACGGCGGGTTCTGCAACTTCAACGGCAGTTTCGTTCCGTTCGCGGCGACCAAGGCGGAACGCGATGCGGTGGGCGACACACGCCCGTCGCTGCAGGAGCGCTATCCGACGAAGGACGCTTACG
>JAYUEJ010000649.1:0-11369 GCA_043739265.1 Rhodopila sp.
CGCCATGCCCATGGGGACGTGATCGTGATCCGCTATGCGGACGATACGATCGTGGGCTTCCAGCACGAGGCGGACGCGCTCCGCTTCCTCGACGATCTACGGGAAAGGCTGGCGACGTTTGAACTGGAGCTGCACCCCGAGAAAACCCGCCTGATCCCGTTCGGCCGATACGCGAAAGCGGACCGACCAGACGCGAAAGCAGGGGGGCTGGGAACTTTTGACTTCCTGGGCTTCACGCATATCTGCGCAAGAAGCCACGGTGGCAAGTTCCTGCTCAAGAGGCAGACCATGCGCAAGCGGATGCGGGCCAAACTCGCGGAGATAAAGGAGGAGATGCGGCATCGCCTGCACCAGCGCATAGCCGAACAGGGACAATGGCTGAAAAGCGTCGTGGCGGGCTACTTCGCCTACCATGCCGTACCGACGAACGCGCGCGGTATCTCGGCGTTCCGGTATCATGTGATCCAGATGTGGCTGAAGTCGCTCCGGCGACGCAGCCAGCGGCATAATATGCCGTGGGATAGGATGAACCGGATCATCGACGCCTGGATACCACCGGCCGTCATACGTCACCCCTGGCCAAACCAGCGCTTCGACGTCAAACATCCAAGGCAAGAGCCGAGTGCGTTAGCAGCGCACGCTCGGATCTGTGCGGGGGGCGCGGCGTGAGCCGCGTCCCTACCGCGACTGCCCGGTTGCATGCCCCGGGTTGCGCGGCTCACCCCGCCTGCGCAATCTTGCCGCGATCCGACGCGGGGATGGGCCATGACCGAGACCAGCTTACGCAACACCGACATCGACGCGGCGCTAAACGACGCGAAGGAAGCCTACGTCACCAGCGCCCCCGCCAGCCTGGCGCGCTATGTCGAGGCGACCACGGTGATGCCTGGTGGCAATACCCGCACCGTGCTGCACTACGCGCCGTTTCCGCTGGCGATGGTTCGGGGCCAGGGGTGCCGCATGTGGGACGCCGATGGGCGGGAATACATCGACTTCCTGGGGGACTATACCGCCGGCCTGTATGGGCACTCGCATCCGGTGATCCGAACGGCGCTGGACCAGGCGCTGGATAGTGGGATCAGCCTTGGGGCATCGAACATGACCGAAGCGCGGTTCGCCCGCGCGGTGTGCGAACGGTTCGGGCTGGACCGGGTGCGGTTCACCAACTCCGGTACCGAGGCGAATTTGATGGCCATCTCGCTGGGGCGGATCTTCACGCGGCGGAAAAAAGTGCTGGTGTTCAACGGCGGCTACCACGGCGCGGTGTTCGGATTCGCGGCCGGTGGGTCGCCGGTCAACGTGCCGTTCGACTATGTCGTGGCGCCGTATAACGATGTCGCCGGGACGCAGGCGCTGATCACCGAAGACCTGGCGTTGGTCATACTCGAACCGATGATCGGCAGCGGCGGCTGCATCGCGGCATCGGGTGAATTCCTGCAGATGGTGCGGCGGGAGACGACGCGGGTCGGTGCGCTGCTGATCCTGGATGAGGTGATGACGTCGCGTTTGGCCCCGGGCGGCTTACAATCGGTCGTTGGGGTAAAGCCCGACCTGACGACACTGGGAAAATATATCGGTGGCGGCATGTCGTTCGGCGCGTTCGGCGGCCGAGCGGATATTCTTGATTTGTTCGATCCGAGGCGAGCGGATGCGCTGCCGCATGCCGGGACGTTCAACAATAATGTTCTGACGATGGCGGCTGGCCTTGCGGGTTTGACTGATGTCTATACGCCGGACGCCGCCAGGGCGCTGAACGCGCGGGGCGACGCGCTCCGGGGTCGGTTGAATGCCCTGTGCAAGGCGGCGGACGCGCCGGTGCAGTTCACCGGGATGGGGTCGATGCTGGCGGTGCATACCATGCGCGGAGTGATCGCTTGTCCGGAAGATGCGGCGAAGGCCGATCCGAAACTGAAGGAGTTGTTCTTCTTCGACATGCTCGCCAGGGGAATTTGGCTGGCACGGCGTGGGATGATGACCGTGTCGCTGCCGGTTGGGGATGCCGAGTGCGATGCGCTGGTTGCGGCGGTGGAGGAATTTCTGTCCGGGCGGCGATCGTTATTGCGGTAGTCACATACAGATTTAGTCTTGCAACGAGTCTTGGTCATCCCCGGACCTGATCTCCGCGCATCGCCTGGCCGATGCGTATGAGCCAGGCCGGGCCATGACACAAGAACTCCCTGGCCCGGTCGTGGTCTGACTATGGCGCGTCGCGCCCACCCCCCGGTCGTGGTCTGACTATGGCGCGTCGCGCCCACCCAACGTGCGCGATTTGAAATCCTCCGGCACCGCCGCACCGACATCGGTGAACGCCCGCCGCACGGCATCCGGGGTCGCACCGAAAATCTGCTTCCGGTTCTCTCCCGCCCAGGCCGCCGACCCGATCGGTGCGTCCAGCGACTGCTGGAACACCGGCATCACATAACGGGCGAACAATTCGTAGCTGCGCATCGTCTGTTCCCGCGTCGCCCATTCGTGCGCCCGGAACAGGATGCCGCCAAAGCCGCCCTGGCTGTAGTCCAGCAGCCGTTTGATACCCTTCGCGACGGTCTCGGGGGACCCGACAAGCGTCGTTCCCATCTTCACCCCATCGCTCAACGGGTTGTCGGACCGGCCGGGAGGGCGACCCAGCGTGTCTTCGAAATAGGTGATGGTTTCGTTACGTTCGCCTTTGCGGACTTCGTCCAGCGCCTGTCCGTCGTCCTCGGAAATATGAGCGTTCACCACCACTCGCCATTTCTTCCGGCTAACGGTTTTGCCATGCTTCGCGGCGGCGGCTTCGGCGATTTTCCATTGGCTGGCCAAAGCCTCGGGTCCGCCGGGCAGACCAGCACCGATCGACAGCACACCGGTGCCGTGGGTGCCGGCGGCGATCATGCCGAACGGCGTGATCGTGCTGGCGACGGCGATTTCGAAATGCGGATCGCTATAGGGCGCCAGATGCAGCTTCGCGTCGTTCATTTCGAACCAGTCAGTCTTGATCGTGACCCGCTCTTCCATTTTCAGAAGTTGCATGATCGCATCAAGCGATTGCAGCATGCGCGGCCGTTGCGTGGACGGCTCGATCCCCAGCATGTAGGCGTCCGACGTCAGCGCGCCCGGCCCGCAGCCCAGCATCGCTCGGCCGCGCGTCATGTGATCCAACTGCACCCAGCGCTGCGCCACCATGAACGGATGGTGATACGGCAGGCTGGTTACCCCCGACCCCAGCTTGATGTGCTTCGTCTTCTCGGCCGCCGCGGCGATGATCAGTTCCGGCGAGGCAATCAGTTCCCACCCGGCCGAATGATGCTCGCCGATCCAGGCTTCGTCGTAGCCGAGGTGATCCAGCCACTGGATCAGTTCCACGTCGCGATCGATCGCCAGGGTCGGGTTCTCGCCCAACCGGTGGAACGGGGCCAGGAAAATGCCAAAGGTCAAGCCGCGACGGGCCATTTGTCGTACTCCGGTGAATTCAATAACGATACCCATCGTGCCCCAGATACCGGCCGGTAGCCAAGGGCCAGGGACGATGGCAGTGTCGGATCGACAATCGCACAGGAAGGAAACCGTCATGCGTCTCGCGGATAAGGTCGCCATCATCACCGGTGCCGCATCGGGCATGGGTGCCGCGACAGCGCGGCGCTTCGGCAAGGAAGGCGCCAAAGTCGTCATCGCCGACATGCTGGACCAGGAGGGCCAGGCGGTTGCCGACGGCATCAACGCCACCGGCGGCCAGGCGCTGTTCATGTCATTGAACGTCACCGATGAAGCCGGCTGGAAAGCGGTGGTCGATGCGACGGTCGCGGCGTTCGGCAAGCTGGACATTTTGGTCAACAACGCCGGCATCAGCGGCAGTGCGACCAACGACCTGCTGGATTCCGCCCTGTGGGATCGGGTGATGGCGGTCAACAGCACCGGCGTCTTCCTGGGCACCGCGGCGGCCGTGCGGCAGATGCAGCGGAATGGCGGCGGATCGATCGTCAACCTGTCGTCGATCTCGGGCATCGTCGGCCAGACCATGGTGCATATGGGCTACAACGCCGCGAAAGGTGCAGTGCGGGTCATGACCAAATCGACCGCCGTGCAGTTCGGCAAGGACCGCATCCGGTGCAACTCCATCCACCCCGGGCTGATGCCGCCGATGCGCACGTCCGGCGCCACCGCCGATCCCGCCGTCCGCGCCCAGATGCTGAAAGCGGTGCCGCTGGGCCGCAATGGGGAGGTGGATGAGGTCGCGAACGCGATCTTGTTCCTGGCCTCGGATGAGGCATCCTACATCACCGGGGCAGAGCTTTATGTCGATGGCGGCTACCTGGCGATGTAACCGAACACGATAAGTTGCAAGCGATCGGCTTTCCGGTCGCCCGATGATCTCTGGAAGGAACACCGCGGCAGGAGAGGCGATTGCAGTCCATCGCGGCCATCTGGGGCATCGCCGTGCTGTCCACCGCCGGCGTGATCGTACGGCCGTGGGGCGTGCCGGAGTATGTTTGGGCGGTGGCCGGTGCGGCGCTGCTGGTGCTTGCCGGCCTGCTATCGCCGGCCAATGCGCTGGCGGGGATCGCCAAAGGCACCGACGTCTATCTGTTCCTGATCGGCATGATGCTGCTGGCCGAGGTGGCGCGGAACGAAGGCCTGTTCGATTGGCTCGCCGGCCATGCCGCGGCCCGGGCGAGGGGGTCGGCCACGCGGCTGTTCACCCTGATCTACCTGGTTGGCACGGTGGTGACGGTGTTCCTGTCGAACGATGCCACCGCGGTTGTGCTGACACCGGCGGTGGCGGCGGTGGCGCGGGCGGTGCGGGCAACCCGGCCGATGCCGTTCCTGCTGATCTGTGCGTTTATCGCCAACGCGGCGTCGTTCGTGCTGCCGATTTCCAACCCCGCCAATCTGGTGATCTATGGCAGCCACATGCCGCCGCTGCTGGAATGGTTGCCGCGTTTCGCCCTGCCGTCGCTGCTGTCGATCACGACGACCTTCGTGATGCTGCGGCTGACCCAGCGCCAGGCGCTGCGGCAATCTCTTGCCGTTCCGGTGCAGGTGCCCCGGCTGTCGGCTGGCGGCCGCGTCGCGGCGCTGGGCATCGTTGCGACCGCCGCAGCGTTGCTGACGGCATCCGCGTCCGGCTGGCAACTCGGGTTGCCGACGTGCGTCGCGGGTCTGGCAACTGTGATTATCGTTCTGATGCGGGCGCGGCGGTCACCATGGGGGGTGGTGCAAGGGGTATCCTGGGGCGTGCTGCCGCTGGTCGCCGGGCTGTTCGTGCTGGTCGAGGCGCTGGACCGCACCGGGCTGATCCAGGACGGGGTCGCCGTGCTGACCCGGCTGATTGCCTGGTCCCGGGTCGATGCGAGCTGGATTGTCGGCGCCGTGGTGGCGGTGACCTGCAACCTGGTGAACAACCTTCCGGCCGGGCTGATCGCGGGCACCGTCGTGCAAGCCGCTCAGGCGCCGCCGCTGCCGACCAGCGCCATCCTGATCGGTATCGATCTGGGGCCGAATCTGTCGGTGACGGGCTCGCTCGCCACGATTTTGTGGCTGTCGGCGCTGCGGCGGGAGGGCCTGCATATCGATGCGTGGACGTTTCTGCGGCTTGGCGCCGTGGTAATGCCGCCCGCGCTGCTGCTGGCGCTGGCTGGCCTGATCGTTTGGCGCTAGAGCCCGGCAATCCGGTGCGAGAAATTTTCAACGCAAATGCACGTAAAGATCCGTAACTATACTTAGAGCATTTGCACAGTGACTGGAATTGTGCCCGGACGCGCGCGAAGTGTGGGTGTCAGTGCGAGGTAAAAACGATATCGCCGTGCTGGACGGCACGACCTATCACGAGAAAACCCGCAACACGGTGCCCAACGGGCCGGGCATGACGATTTTCTCGCCAGACGGCAAGCTCGGCGATGTCTGCCCCAGCTTCACGCCTGAGACCGTCGTGATCTCCACCACCGATCATACCATCGTCGGTCATGGGAAGCAGGAAAGCCCGTTCTGTCCCGACATCGCGGCAACCCCGGACGGTAAGCAGGGCCTCCGTCGCGCTGCGATAAATTGTTCTTTATTAGTAATTTGTTTCGGCTGTCAAGGCCGGGACGCCCCGATCATGACAGAGCGACAGCGGCGTGGGATCAAACTGATAATTGCTTAACCATAATGACCACCTCGGTGGACCTTGACAGCGCGGTTGCCGCATCCTTGACTGCAAAAGAATAGTCAAATGTTTCATCCTGCTACCGGGGATCCATCAAATGAAAGAGGGTATCCTCTATCTCCTGACCAGCTTTTGGCTGGGCGCGGTGCATGCGGCGACACCGGGGCATGGAAAGACCATTGCGGCTTCGTATATCGTCGGCGTGCGCGGCCGCCCGGTCGATGCGGTTGTCCTGGGGATATTTGTCACGCTGTCGCACACCAGCGGGATTGTCCTGGTGGCCGTACTGGCCACGGCGGCGGGCTCCATGTGGCTGATCCCGCAACGGGTCGAGGCCTATCTCGCTGTTGTAACCGGGGTTCTCGTCATCGGGATCGGGTGCTGGATGCTGCGAACGCAGATGCGGCTGCTGGCGGCGGCACGTCCGCGGGAAGACATTCGGAAAGACCCGGCCGATGTTGCCCCCGACGCTGCTCAAAACCGCCTTCACGAAGAGGATCAGCCGCATTCCCGTCCGAACGGGGAAGAGCCGCAGTACCACAGCCATGGATGGGGTTTGGTTCACACGCACGACATCGAGGCGATCACGCAGGACCGTCCGAGACTCGGCGTTCTGCTCGCCCTGGGTATCGCCGGCGGGCTGTTGCCGGACCCCGGGGCCCTCGCGATCCTGCTGGCGGCGATTGCCAAGGGGAATCTCATTCTCGGGCTATTGACGGTGATCGTCTTCAGCGTGGGGTTTGCCTCCGTCCTGGTCGTCGTGGGTGTGGTTGCGGCACGCGTGGGACAGCTCATTCTCGTTTGGCTGAGCAGCCGTTGGATCGGGTGGATTCAGATCGGGGCGGCGCTGCTGATCCTTGGGGTCGGCCTCGTATTAACGGCAAACGCATGGCGAAGCCTGGCGACGGTTAGCTGATGTGTGGCGGGCCGGCGCGGCCTATGGAGAATTTCCCCGAACCGCCGGCAGCATCCCAAGCCAGCCGCTGAGGTCGGTGTACCAGACAGTGTTCGCCGCATCGACCGCCACGCCGAACGGGTGGCTTTGCGCGCGCGGCAACGGAAACTCGATCACCCGGTCGTTTTGTACCCGGCCGAGCTTGCCAACGCTGATCTCGGTGAACCACACCGATCCGTCGGGGGCGGCTGCCAGCCCGGTCAGGCCGGCCGACGGGGTGGGGATCGTGAACTCGGTAAAGCGCCCGTCGGCGAACCGCCCGATCTTGTTCGCCCGCAGCTCCAGAAACCACACGGCCCCGGTCCGGTCCACCGCGATGTCACCCAGTCCGCTGTTACGGGTTGGCACGTCGAGCGCGGTCACCTGGCCATCGGTTCCGATGCGCCCCAGCTTGTCCACGCCTTGCAGCGTGGTCCACACCGTGCCGGCGGCATCGACAGCGATTCCGTAGGGACTGGCCCCTTCCGAACCAACATCATAGTGTCTGAAGGTGCCGTTCTGAAGCCGCGTGACGTGCCCGGTGGCAACATCGGCAAACCAGATCGCGCCATCCGGGGCGATAGCCAGGCGTCCCAGCCTGGCGATGGGCGTTGCAAGCGGGAACGAGCGAATGGCGCCGTCCGACGCGATCCGCGAGATCGCCCGGATCGGTGTATCGGTGTACCAGGCGCCGCCGGCTGAGTCCGCGGCGAGCCCGAGCGGCTCCAGGTTTTGGCCACCCTTTCGGATGCGGTCGATCTTACCGTTGCGAAAGATGCCGATTGCATCCGAGAACTCGATGGTGAACCAGACCGCTCCGTCGGGGGCCACGTCGATCGCAGTCGGGATGTCGGTTTTGACCAGCATCGGATACTCGATGAAGCCGGGAGCGGGTCGAAGCCCGGGGAGCCAAACGAACGCACCCAGGCTTGCGGCGGCGACCACGACAAACACCGGCAGCCACAGATGCCAGCGCCGGAACTGGCGTTGCATTGGGATCGTTGCTCCGTTCACGGGATTGTCTCCTTTTTCATTTGGCGGTTTCCGGCGGTCCGCCCGCGCGGGGCGCTTCTGGCGGAGGGCCGATAGTATCGTGCGAGCCATTGCAGTAAGATAACGGACATAAGGGCCACAAGCAGAAGAAAGATTACGCCACCAACAAGACTGGTGACACTCACTTGCACCAGCGCGCCTTCGTGGTTGGCGGCTCGGCGCCAGAGTTCGGAATAGGGGATAAGCGCGAAACCAGCATACAGCGTGGCCGGATCGACCGGATCGCGCAGCAGTGGCCCTGCTTCCAGATGGACGGGGAGAGTGTCAGCGATCAGCGTCCAGCTTTCTCCGCCGTCGATGCTGCGATAAAGCCCCCGGTCCGTTGTAGCAACGATAGTCGCCTCGCTCGCGGTGATCCCATTCACGGTGGTGTTCGGCTCCGGCAGCTTTTGCCCGGCGCGGTGCCAGTTTGCGCCGTCGTCGGTGCTTCCGAACAGGCTGTTGCCTGAAGCGGCCCAGAGGCGTGACGGATGCCGCAAATCCGCGGTGAGGGCATCGACGCCGGCGGGGGACAGTCCGGATCTTCGACCTGTCCAGCTTCGCGCGCCGTCGTTACTGGCCCAGATGCCGCCTTGGACGACGGCGTAAAGGGTCTCCTTGGAGGCTTGGACGACAAGAAGTGCGGTCACCGGACCGGGAGGAAGATCCTCACCGGCCTTCGACCAGGATGCGCCCCAATCATCGCTGCGATATAACCCGGTTTCGCCGGCCAGATAGACGCGACCGGTTTGGCTGCCGCGCATGAGCACCCGGGCCGGCGCCGCACCCGCAGGAGCCGGCGCCGGCCGCCAACTGTTCTCGGTCTCACCGCGAAAGAGTCCCAGGGCGGTCGAAACCAGCGCCTGCTGCCCGTCGGCGGCGAAAACCGATGCGAAGACTGATCCGACGACCACGGACGGCGCTTCGATGGTCCAATCACGCCCGCCGTTTCTGGACCGGAACAGCCCGCTTTCCGCCCCGAGCAGCAAATGGTTGGTGTCGGCCGGACTGATGGCCAGCGCGATGGCGCCGCTGAGGAATTGCCCGCGATTTGCCGACACCCACGTCGCCCCCTGGTCGCGTGAGCGGAACAGGCCGCCCCAGGCGCTTGGATCATGGCTATGTGCGGGGGCTATCGAAAGGGTCAGCAGCAGCACGAGCGAAAGAACGGAACGGCTGGCGGTTTTTGACCCATATGTGTCGGACGTTGCCTTTGTCACTGTAGCGGGGTCGCGCCAAGGTCCCCGGTGATGAGGCCGTCAACGAATGCAAGCTGGTAAGCGAGAAACAGCCCGAATCCGACGCTCAGAAGACCCGAGGCCAGCCGCAGGGAGCGCTCGACCCGAAAGGACTGCCTTGAAGCGTAGAGAAGCGCCGCCCCGATGGCCGCGGTGATCAGCATCATGCCGGCAATCGTGCCGATCCCGAACAGAACGAGATACGCCATCGCCCACCATGGGTTCTTGATCAGCGCGAGAACAAGGAGGGCCACCGCCGCGGAGCCGGCAAGTCCATGGACGAGGCCAACGATCAGCGGGCGGAGGATTTGGTAAAAGCCAAGACCGTTGAGCCGCCAATCCAGCCACGCCACCGGTGTCGGTTCGCCGCGGTCCTGTTGGTGCCCGGATACGGGATCGGATGTGGGTCTATCGACGACGTCGCCGTGGCTGTGCAAACGCGCGTGGAGCGAACCCGCGTCGCCGTTGTCCGAGGCTCGGAGTCCGCGAATTTGCTCCACAAACCCTGTCAGGTTCCACATGCCGAGCACGATGAGCATCAGGGCGACGGCCATTTCCATGGAAAGGCCAAGCCTTGGGGGGATCACGACGGTGAAGAGAACGAGTGCCCCGCCGACCGCCACGATCGTCAATGTATGTCCCACACCCCACAAGCCCCCGATCACCAGGGCGGCTTTTACCGTTGGCTGTCGGGACACGATGGTGCTGACGGCAATGACATGATCGGGGTCCGTGGCATGACGCATGCCGAGAAAGAAGCCGAACACGGTGAGGGAAAGGACTTCGAGCATGGGCGCCTCGCATGGCCGGGGGCTAAAAAGCCGACGCACCCTGCCTGGAATTCGCGACGGATGCGAACTCCAGGCGTAGGCTTCGTGCAGAGAACGTTACTATGGGCTGATTGTGTGCGGCGGGATGGCGGAAATCGTGTTCTTGCAGACGACCGGGTCAATCCGCAACAGTCCGGTTTTGCCGCCCAGTTCGGGCGCCGTGATGCGGGTCGAGGCCGTCGTTACATTAGGTGGAACGTGGGTCGGCTCGTTATTGCCCAAAGTCAGCTCGGCGGCACGGGAGCAGTTGCCGTCAGTGATGGTCCACCAGTTTTCCGTGATGGGATAGCCAGGCGAGTAGGAAAGACGCTCGTGCGCCGCGATGCAGTTGTTAACGCCAGCCGAATTTGAGGTCAAGACGTAACATTTCTCGTAAGCAAGCATCTGTTGGACCGTGTCGGTCTGCTGGATGTTCGCGACGTTCCAGTCCCGGATTCCCTCCCAGGATGAATACGTGTCGCTGCCGAAAACAAGTTCACCGCGCCGGGTGTGGACCTGCAGCAGTTGCGACCCGTAGGTATGGCCGCGGAACGCGGGGTGGATCGTGAGGCCAGGGGCGACCTCAAACCGTCCATCAACGATTTTCGCCTTGCCGGCAAGAACCTTGCCCTCAATTTCCAGGAGTGTCTGGGGTGGATACCCGCAGGCCGGACTCCGCGCACAGGCCTGCCCCGGCGGCCCGAACTGGGCTCCCGTGATCGGATCGACGGTGTTCACCGCGCGGATGTGCCCGTTGTTGAATTCGGTCGGATATGACGTGAAGAAGTCGATGGCCTTCAGCTCCTCCTTCTGGATATAAAGGACAGCGTTCGGGAATGAGGCGAGCTGTCCGGAGTGGTCCCAGTGACCGTGCCCGACCACGATCCTGGTGACGGCGGCAGGATCCAGCCCGATATTTCTGATCTGGTCGGGCAGGCCCCACCAGCAGCACGAGGTGTTCCAGTCAAAGATATACTCTAGTTGCTTCCAGCCGCTGTCATACAGGGTGATCTTGCCGTCCGCGCCTTTGATAACGCCGACATTGGCCGGGAAGTCAACGAATTGAATATCGTGTTTCGGGGTCGCGGCGTTGATGAAATCCCGGTCCGGCATGAACGAACCGAAGGGAACACCGACGAACCGGCTGCTTTCGACAAGCCATGCGGAATACAGCGGTGCGCTCTCGGCGGCTTCCAGATCGCGCAGAAGCCGGTCGGTACTTTCGAAGCCTT
>JAYUEJ010000650.1:0-3776 GCA_043739265.1 Rhodopila sp.
ATGATCGGCAACATGAACCTGATCCTGCGGTTGGGCAGCGACAATCCACGCATCGTCAAATACGCCGAGGCGGCGGAGCAGGCGGCAATACGTGGCGCCACACTGACCAGCAGCCTGCTGACCTTTGCCCGCCGCCAATCGCTGGCCGCGGTGCCGGTGGATATCAACGCGCTGTTGCGGGAATTCGAACCGCTGCTGATACGGACGCTCGGCGCAACCGTCGGGTTCGAGATCGACCTATCAGCGGATCTGCCGCCATGCCTGGCCGATCCGGCACACTTCCAGTCCGCGGTGCTGAACCTGGTGATCAATGCCCGCGACGCCATGCCTGTGGGGGGCATTCTGTCCGTCACCAGCGGTGTGGCGACGCTGGGACCGGAAGATTTGGCCGGCAACCCCGATGCCAGCCCCGGCCGGTTCGTCTGCGTGTCGGTCCGAGACACCGGTTGCGGCATGACCGCGGACGTCATGGCCCAGGCATTCGAACCGTTCTTCACCACCAAGGAAGTCGGCAAAGGCAGTGGCCTCGGGCTGTCCCAGGTCTATGGCTTCGCCCGCCAGTCGGGCGGGCATATCGGACTGGTCAGCACGCCGAACGTGGGGACGAAAGCCACGTTATGGCTGCCTGTCTCGGCGATGGATGCCTCCGGCCGTTACTTAAGCGCGCAACCAGTGACCGCGACCACCGTTTTGCATGGTTGAACCAGCCGGCGGCCGGACTGATGCACGCACGCTTTTCGAAGATTGGCATGGCGGGGCGCGACCCGTGCCATCCCGCCGGACCACGTAACGGATAAATAACGATTGACCGGCATCGAACGGAACCCGGATCAGGTCCGGCCAGGACGTTAAGGGCGCGGGCGGAGCGGCTGTGTCAACGGTGGTCGGCATAAGTCATTTCACTGTTTGGCGATCCGGACACGGTGTGAAACTATCGCGGCAAGCCTCGGCCGCGATGGCGGGCACGTCCAACGAAGGCAAAATCATGAGTTTGATCGAACCCGGCGGCATCGACTGCGACATCCATCCCGCTGTGCCCAACCTAAAGGCGCTGCACCCTTACCTGACAGATCACTGGCGCGACATCATCGTCCAGCGCGGCATGCACGAACTGAACTCCATCGCCTATCCCGCCAACAGTCCGCTAACCGCTCGGCCCGACTGGCGAGTGGCCGGCATCAGGCCGGGATCGGACCTGGAACTGCTGCGTCAGCACGCGCTGAACCCATTCCAGACCAGCATCGCGATCGCCAACTGCCTGTATGGCGTGCGGTTGCTGTTCAGTGAGGACATGGGCGCCGGCTTCGCCAGGGCAGTGAACGACTGGATGGCGGCGGAATGGCTGGACAAAGAACCCAGGCTGCGCGCGTCGATCGTGGTGCCGGCGCAAAACCCGGAGATGGCGGTGGACGAAATCAACCGGGTCGCGCCGGATAAGCGCTTTGTCCAGGTGCTGCTACTGGTCATGAACGACATGCCCCTGGGCAAGCGGCATTACTGGCCGATCTACGCGGCGGCGCAGAAATACGGGTTGACCATCGGCATTCATGCCGGCAGCGCCTATCGGCATCCGGTAACGCCCGTGGGATGGCCGTCCTATTATACCGAGGATTACGCCGCCCAGGCCGCCGCCTTCCAGCAGGCGCTGTCGTCGCTGATCTGCGAAGGCGTGTTCACCAAGTACCCCGACCTGAAAGTGGTACTACTGGAGTCAGGATTCACCTGGCTACCCGCACATCTTTGGCGACTGACCAAGTTCTGGCGCGGCCTGCGGATGGAAGTGCCATGGCTGGACCGGCCGCCGACGGAAATCGTCAAGTCCAACGTGCGGTTAACGATCCAACCCTGCGACGCGCCGCCCACCGAAGACATGTTCCAGAAACTTATGGAACATATGGACTCGGATGAGTTGCTTTTGTTCTCAACCGACTACCCGCACTGGCAATTCGATGGCGACGACGTGCTGCCCGCCGGCCTGTCCCGATCGCTGGTCCGAACGATCATGATCGACAATCCCCGCGCGACTTATTCGCGACTGGGTTGAAGCGACCTGTTTCCTGACCGGATCTGTCCTGAACTTTGCCGGAAGATGTAAGATTTGAATTTGCGTGTTGCCACAGGATTGTGCATTAATTTCGTAACCATGAGTGCGTCGCCATTGCCGAATCACACCGCCTAATAAAGGAACGCTCGATGAAGTTGCGGTTTTCGACCGACGACGTGCCGGAACGAGATCGCTTTTCGTATTGGGCAGACACATCGACAACCAGCACCGCAACCCAACGTCTGCCGGTCGCCGGCGCGCCGCGTTCGTTCCGAGCGTCGTTTTCAGTTCGCTCCATGGGGTCCATATTCAATATGCGATCGGAAGCGGACGCCCATCGGGTCATGCGTCAAAAGCAAGACGTCGCGCGACGGCCCTGGGGCGCCTATTGGATTTATCGGGAAGCCAGCGCCGGGATATGGTGCAAATATGGCGATCACGAATTTGTATCGCGTTCCGGCGATCTTTTCATTGCCCAACCGGATCGGCCATTCGAAACGCGGACCAACACCCGTTACGCCTACGAATCATGGCTGGTGCCGAGATCATTCCTTGATCCTCATCTTCCCGCCGTCGCGGGGGCGCCTGTCACGCGGCTGAGCGGTCGCGGCGGCGTCGGCGGGCTTGCCGCCAACTATCTCGAGTCCTTGACCCGGAACTGGGACGATATCCCGGAGGGCGCCACCGATCAGGTCATCGACACGCTGGCTCGGCTGATCGGCGTTGCCTGCGGCGCAGGGGCCACCGACCAGGCGGACGCGGTGCGGGCCGGCCGTCTGGTGACAGCCCATCGGCACATCGACCGCCATCTCGCGACCCCCGACCTTTCGCCCGCCACCGTGGCCGCGGCGCTCGGCATCTCCGTTCGGTCACTGCACCTTCTGTTCGAGCCGTCCGGCGCCAGCTTCGCGCGCCATGTGCTCCGCCGCCGGCTGGAGGAGTGCCGGTCCGCGCTTCTGGGCAACCCCGCACGGCCGGTAATCGATATCGCCTTCGCCTGGGGCTTCAATAGCCTGTCCAGCTTCTACCGCGCGTTCCAGGCTGCCTTCGGCACGTCTCCTGGCGACCTGCGCGAGGCTGCGCGCGAGACGCGGCGCGCCTGATCATTTTGCGCTGAACGAGACTTCGTTCCGCGCGCATCGGGAAGCGATCCGGTCGGTCCGGGCTTAACAATGCTCCATCGTCGCACCCGCGCCGACCCCAGGCGCGCTGATGCGTATGGTAAACCATGGGGACGCCTCCATGTCGTCATTTCCTGCTGGTGCCGTCATCGGCACCCTTCTGGGGTTCTCGACCACCGCGCCAGCTCATGCTGAGCTGACGAGGAGCGCGCTGCCACTCACCGGCCACGCACCCGCAAACAACGCGTTCAACGCGGCTGGTTCCGTGATCAGCATCCTGAACGGCCTGGTGGCGATAATCCTGCCATCACTCCTGTCGTTGGCGGTCAGTTTCCTCACCCCGGACCAGGGATGGCGGGTGGGGGGAGTGATGGTTCCCATCTACGTCTCGGCCCTTTGCTTCGTCGGCATGCGCGCCCGCCGTGCGTTTGGCGAACGTATCCGGCTGCGACGCGCGCTGGAGCGGGAACAAGATAAACGCCGCGAGACCGACGCGCTGCTGCAGGAGGAAGCGGCGCAACGCCGAACCGCCGAAGCGACGCTGCATCAGGCACAGAAAATGGAGGCGATCGGCCATCTGACAGGCGGGCTGGCGCACGATTTCAACAACC
>JAYUEJ010000651.1:0-11351 GCA_043739265.1 Rhodopila sp.
CCGCGATGCTGGGCTTTCTGCGTGTCCGCGCCATCACCGGGGTGGAGAGCGTCCAGGGCGATGTGTATCGCCGGACCATTGGCCTGGATGGTCAACACGGCACCGTCGCCGTCATCCCGGCCGGCGGTAACGCCTTGCGTGCGACCGTGCGATTTCCCCGGCTGGCCGCCCTGCCCCGGATCATCACCCGGTTGCGCCGTTTGTTCGATCTGGCGGCCGACCCGGATGCGATCGCGCTGCAACTGGTCAAGGACCTGACCCTGGCACCCCTGGTCGCCGCCCGCCCCGGTCTGCGGGTGCCCGGCGCCTGGGATGGATTCGAGTTGGCGGTGCGCGCGATACTGGGCCAACAGATCACCGTCCCCGGTGCGATCCGCCTGGCCGGCACGCTGGTGGTCCGGTTTGGTGCCGCGTTACACGAGCCGGATGGCGCCCTGACGCATGTGTTTCCTGATCCCGCGGTGCTGGCCGGCACCGATCCGGCGTCGCTGGGCATGCCGAGGAACCGAGGTGCCGCGCTGCTGGCGGTCGCGGCGGCGGCGGTGGCGGACCCGTGGATTTTCGCCACCGGCCGAGGGCTGGAGGCAGCCGTCGCACAGTTGCGCGCATTGCCGGGCATCGGGGAATGGACGGCGCAATACATCGCGATGCGGCAACTGCGGGAGCCGGATGCGTTTCCGGCGGCCGATATCGGTCTGATGCGGGCGATGGCGGACGCCGACGGCTTGCGGCCGACCGCGAGCGCCCTGCTGGCCAGGGCGGAAACGTGGCGGCCGTGGCGAGCCTATGCGGCGCAACATCTGTGGGCCAGCGCATGAACCGGTTTTTTGTCGAGACATTCGCCACGCCGATCGGCCCGATGCTGCTGCTGACGGACGAGGACGAGATTGTTCGGTCGCTGGACTGGGAGGACTACGCCGCGCGCCTGCACGATTTGTTGCGATTGCAGTACGGGAAGGTGCGGCTGGAGCCTCGGGACGGGGTTTCGCAAGTACGCCGAACGGTCGAGGGTTACTTTGAGGGGGACCTGGCGGCGATTGACCGGCTGCCGGTGAAGTTGGGCGGCACGGCGTTTCAGCGCGAGGTCTGGGCGGCATTGCGTGCGATCCCGACCGGCGGAACCACGACGTATGGAAGCCTGGCGGTCAGACTCGGCCGGCCGAAGGCGATGCGAGCGGTCGGGGCGGCGAATGGCGCCAATCCGATCAGTATCATCGTCCCCTGCCATCGGGTGATCGGCGCGAACGCTGCGTTGACCGGTTACGGCGGCGGGATCGGGCGGAAGCGATGGTTGTTGCGGCATGAGGGGGCGGCGTTTGGTGATTCGGGTGCTTTGGTGGTTCGTTGACGCCGGCGTGCCGGCTGCCGCATGATCGGTTTATGATCGAACTCGTCGATAAGGGGCGCGATCCCCACCGTCGTGGCCTCACTTTTATTCATTGGGGTTAAAGGCTTCGCGATGCACTGACGGTCCGAGGCGATAACCGCTGGCCCTACGTAGAGGTGCTGGACCTGGCGGATTTGGTTGCGGATGGGATTGGCCTGTCGCAAAAGGGGTTCTATCCATGCTGACGCGGCAGACCGATTACGAACGCCTTTACCGGGACTTCACCTGGGACGTGCCGGATCGTTACAACATCGGTGTCGATACGTGCGACAAACATGCCGACGGGTCCGGGCGGCTGGCGTTGATCTATGTCGCCGAAACCGGCGTGGCGACGGAATTTTCCTTCGACTATTTCCGCCAGCAATCCAATCGTTTCGCCAACGCCCTGATCGCGCACGGCTTCTGCCGTGGCGACCGGCTGGCGATCCTGTTGCAACAGTCACCGGAAACCGCGATCGCGCATCTGGCGGCGTTCAAGGCCGGCCTGATCTCGGTCCCGTTGTTCACGCTGTTCGGTGAAGACGCGCTGCACTTCCGGCTGTCCGACAGCGGCGCGCGGGGAATCGTCACCGACCGAGCCGGCGCCGAGAAACTGCTCGCGATCCGCGACAGGCTGCCTCATCTTGAGAAGATCTACGTTATCGGCGCGGCATTCACGGCGCTGTTGGACAAGGCCTCGGATCGTTTCGTTGCAGTCGATACCGGCCCCGACGATCCGGCGCTTATTGTCTATACATCCGGCACCACGGGTAACCCCAAGGGCGCGTTGCACGCCCATCGCGTCCTGCTGGGTCATCTGCCCGGCGTCGAGCTGCCACAGGATTTCTTCCCGCAGCCCGGCGACCGATTTTGGACGCCGGCGGACTGGGCCTGGGTCGGCGGCCTGTTAGATGTGCTGCTGCCGGCGTGGCATCACGGCGTGGCGGTGGTGGCGCATCGCGCCCGCAAGTTCGATCCGTTGGAGGCGACGGACCTGATGGTCCGGCACGGCGTCCGCAACACATTCCTGCCGCCGACCGCGCTGAAACTGATGCGCATGGCGGGGGTCAGGCCGCCCCGGTTCGCGCTGCGCAGCATTGGCAGCGGCGGCGAAACACTGGGTGCCGAACTACTGGATTGGGCGACGGAGACCTTCGGCGTCACGCCGAATGAGTTTTACGGCCAGACCGAGTGCAACCTTGTCGCTTGCAATAACGCGACGCTTTTTCCGATCCGGCCGGGTTCCCTGGGACGCGCGATACCGGGCCATGTCGTTGCCATCGTGGATGATGACGGGCAGAAGCTGCCGGTTGGGCAGGTCGGCATGATCGCGGTGCGCCGTCCCGATCCCGTCATGTTCCTGGGATACTGGAACAACAACGAAGCCACCGAAGCCAAATACATCGGCGACTTTCTGTTGACCGGCGATCTCGCCAGGGTGGACGACGACGGGTATTTCTGGTTCGCCGGGCGATCCGACGACCTGATCACCAGCGCCGGCTACCGTATCGGGCCGGGGGAAATCGAGGACTGCCTGATCAAGCACCCATCCGTCAGCATGGCCGCCGTCGCCGGCATTCCAGATCCGGTGCGGACCGAGGCCATCAAAGCCTGGATCGTTTTGCGCGATGGATGGACCGGATCGGCCGATCTGGCGCGGGAAATCCAGGATTTCGTGAAAACCCGCCTGGCGGCGCATGAATATCCGCGGCATGTGGAATTCGTCGATGAACTGCCGATGACGGCGACCGGGAAGATTATCCGGCGGCAACTGCGGGAACGCGGGTAACGCCACCTACAGCAGGATACAATGTTCCGGTGCGAAAGCGATCGTGACGGTGGCCCCTTCCTCGATCATTTCGGTGGGGGGACGTCGCACGATCAATTGCCCGGCCGGCCAATCGACGACATATTGGATGAAGTCGCCATGAAACATCCGCCGGTGGATCGTACCGCTGGCGACATTGGCATCCGCACCGGATTCCCGCTGCAATGTTATATAGGCTGAACGCAATGCCAGGATCGTTGCGTTTTTGTTGGCCGTATCGGCGGCTTTGAGGATAAGGCCTCCCACGGTTTCGAACACGACGGTGCCATCCCCGGCGGTCGCCACTTGACCCGCTATAAGATTGGCCGCGCCCACGAAATCGGCGACAAAGATACTTTCCGGGCGGTTGTAGATCGTTTCCGGCGATCCGATCTGCTCGATACGACCGTGGTTCATGACGATGACGCGGTCGGAGATCGCCAGCGCTTCTTCCTGGTCATGCGTCACATAGACCGAGGTGATATCCAGCCGGCGCTGCAATTCGCGCAATTCCACGCGCATTTCCGTTCGCAATTTAGCGTCCAGGTTCGACAACGGTTCATCGAACAACAGCACCGTGGGCGAAAACGCGATGGCACGGGCAACCGCGATGCGCTGTTGCTGGCCACCGGATAGTTTCGATGCCGGACGGTCGGCGTAGGCGGTCATCTGCACCAGATCCAGCACGCGCCGGACGTTATGCTCCACCTCAGCGCGCGGCAGTTTGCGGACATTCAGTCCGTATGCGACGTTTTCCGACACAGTCATGTGCGGCCAGATCGCGTATGACTGGAACACCATCGACAGGCCGCGTTTTTCGGACGGGATGTTGCGGCGTTGGGCCGATGAATAAACCGTTTCATTATTTAAGCGTATGGTGCCGGCCGAGGGGTCCTCCAGTCCCGCGATCGCCCGCAGCGTCGTGGTTTTTCCACACCCCGACGGGCCGAGCAAGGTAACGAGTTCGCCGGACTGGATGGTAAAACCGATATTGTCCACGGCGACGACGTCGTTGTAGTGGACCGTCAGGCCGGAAACCTCGATGCGTGGGTCGGATGTCATGCCGGGTTTCCAGTAAGTTTACGGGCCACCGCGAACAGCAAGATGACGGCGGCGAATACCGTTGCGGTCAGGATCATCGCCATGGCCGCCGATAGTTCGGAGCTGGAAGACAGCCAGGCGTTGATGATCGCCGGCGAAATGACCTTCGATCGCGGCCCCATCAGGAAGACCGACGCACCCAGTTCCCTGATCGAGGCAATGAAGATCAACAGCCATGCCGCCGCGATGCCAGGCCGCAATAACGGCAAAGAAACGGTACGCATCTGGTGCATCCAGGATGCGCCGCAAACCCGGGCGCACTCTTCCAGACTGCGGTCGATTTGGAGGACGACGCCGGCGAGGGTGCGTAAACCCAAAGGCAGGAACACGGTGAAATAGGCGATGCCCAGCAGCCAAAGGGTGCCATAGATCGGTATCGGAATGTTGATCCAGGCCCACAGCAGGCCAAGCCCGAAAATCAGCCGCGGAACCGCCTGCGGGAACATCACCACATACTCGATCGCCGCTCGGCCACGTAGTTTCGACCGGTAGATGATCCAGGTCAGGACGCCGATGATCGGCACCCCGATCGTTGCGACCGACAGGCCCAGGATCAGGCTGTTGACGAAAGCCTGCCCCAACGTTCCTGTGCTAAGGGCGGTTTGGTAGTTGGAAAATGTGAAGACGCTGTCAGACAGAATAACCGTTGCGAAACGTTGAAACGATGTCAGCAGCAACGCAGCCAGCGGCAGGATGACCGACAGGACGATGTAGCCCCAGGCGATCGACAGCAGCAGCCAGCGAGCCGACCCTGCATCGACCGGGCGCGGGCGGAAAGCCTTGCCGGTGATCGTTGCGTAGCTGCCACGACGCATGATCAATTTTGCGACAGTCAAAGTAACCACCATCGCCCCGAACAACGACAGTCCCAACGCCGCCGCTCGGCCGTAATCCGGCGGAAAAGACTGTGTTGCGTCCCATATCGCTGTCGTCACGACGTAGAAACGCCCCGGAATGCCAAGAACGAACGCGGCGGCGAATGCGCCCAACATCTCGGCAAACACGAATACCGTGGCACTGAGCACACCCGGAGCAACCAGCGGCAGCGTAATCCGCAATGCCGTGCGCATCTTCCCCGCCCCCAGCACCCGCGAACTTTCCTCCAGCGACGGGTCCATCGATTTCATCGCCGCCGAGATCATAACGAATGCAACCGTTCCCTCGAACAGCGCCATCACCCAGGCAATACCCGGCGGAGAATAAATGTCGAACAGATCAACGCGGCCGCCGACGACGTGCCATGCCTGGTTGAGCAACCCGGTCTTCGGCGCCGCCAGAATGCCCCACGCCATCGCCCCGACCAGCGGAGTCATATAATATGGCAGCTCCATCAATCGTTCCAGTCGCTCGCGGCCTGGAATATTCGTGCGGGTCAGTATCCAGGCGAGAACAAAGCCAATCGTCACCGCCATGATCGTTGCACCAAACGCGACCAACAGCGTGTTGGCGATGACGTCCATGTCCTCGGACATGGCAGCGAAGTTGCGCAGACCGACCTCACCCGGCGGAAACACGCCCGGTTCGCCGACGTTGATCGATTCAGCAACGATGAACACCACCGGATAGATCACCAGCGCCGCGCACAGCAGCAACACCAGCAACATCAGCAGGGTGGGAATGCTCAGGGGCGGCCGAGCCATGGCGAAAGCCCTAACGCACACCCGTGACCTTTCCCCAAACCTTCACGAACTGATCGTGCGTCGCCAGGAAGGCCTGCCAGTCGCGCGGATACATCAGCTTGACCGTGTCCATCCCGATCCCGCCCGGCGGCGGAGGCGCATTGTTACGCGGGGAGTTCAACGACGAGATCGCATCATAGGCCTTCTGGCCAGGAACCGACAGGAACCAGTCCATGAACAACTGCCCGGCATTGGGATGCGGGGCGTCAGCGACCAAACCCAACACTCCGGGAGTCAACGTCAGACCCTCTTCCGGAAAAACGAATTCGACCGGCGCGCCCTTGGCCTTCGCCAACAAATAGGCGGAGTATTGCGCCGTATGCACAAGAGTATCCTGGCCGCTGACCATGCGGTCGAATTGCTGCACGTATGAATCGAACCCGCGCGGCTTCAGTTCGGCCAGTTTCTGGAAGTATTCGTCGCCGTAAAGCGCATGCAACTCATACCAGGTGACATGCTCCAAACCAGACGTGGCCGTCTTGGTGTTGATTACGCCGGAAAACCGAGCATCCAGGGCATCCTTCCAGGATTTCGGCGCGTCCTCGGCCTTCAACAACTTCGGATTGTAGGCCAGCCCGGACATGATAAACGCCCCCCAGGTCCAGTATCCCTCGGGACTGCTCTTGAAATCCGCCTTATAGGCGGTCATTTCCGGCGAGACATAGCGAACGTAGCCTTCGCGCTTCTGGAAATCGAGCACGAATCCCATATCGGTCAACTGCAACACATCCACCTGGTAAACCTTCGCCCGCCGCTCGGTCATCAGCTTTTGATACAGCGCACCGGTTTGCAGGCGGATGAAGTTGGTTTCGATCTTTGGAAACACCTGATGAAACGCCGCCAGCAGTTTCGCCGAATTCTCCTCGGGATCAGGCGAATACAGCACGAAGCTGCCTTCCTGCTCCGCCTTGGCAACATCGGCACAGGTCTGGAACCCGTCCATCTGCCGGGGATTGTCGCAAGCCGACGCGGCCCCGGACAATACCAGCAACCCCAACAGGGCAACGACCCTGGCACCACAGACCGTCTTCATGCACGCCCTCCCGGCGACCGGGGTTTCCCGGATTGGAAACGACGCTACCCCCCTACCCCGACTTGCCGCAAGACACCCGGACGGCTAGAATTTCCCATCAGCGCGATTAAGCCGCAGTCAAAGGACGCGAGATGAACAAACCGATCACCGTCGATTACGGCCCCGAGGAAACCGCGATGCGGACCTACCTGCAAGCGGGCGAGCGGCGCGCCTATGCAATCGGCAATCGTGGTCCCATCCGCTTCACCGGTGCCGGCGCGCTGCATCCGGACATTCTCGATGCTTACTGGCGCTGCGGTTTTTATGTTTTTGAGGGCGTTCTGGGTCAGCCGGAACTAGGCGACATCAAGGCCGACATAAACAACGTTCTCGACCGCCTGCCAGCCGAGAAAGGCGCCGCGATCGATGCCAAGGGCCGTCCGGCACTGGGCGCCGATATGCAGGCACCGTCGCTGTTTTGGTCCAAACCGCTGGGCGACCCGTTCGGCGGCACCAGCCTTGCCGGGGGGCGCCACCCGGTGAAGATGTTCGAACCAAAAGCCGCGACCGATGCACCGAAAGAGGTCGTGTATCTCATTCTGGGATCGTTGCAGTTCTCCGACGCAGCTCTGCGGGTTTATGGCCATCCCCAGTTGCTCGCCGTCGCCGCCGCGGTAAACGGCGACGATTTCGTTCCGTTCAACGAAGCGTTGTTCATCAAGGAACCCGGCCGTGGCGCCTCTGTCGCATGGCACCAGGATGGTTTGACGCACTGGGACAGTCCGGATTGGGACCAGGGCTCGCACGGCTTCAATTTCATGGCGCAACTATATGGCTGCACGCCAGCCAACGGCGTCTGGGTCGTTCCGGGATCACACAAGCTGGGCAAGCTGGATATCCGGACGATGGTCGCCGACGCGGGAACCGAACGATTGCCCGATGCAGTGCCGATCGTTTGCGCGCCGGGCGACGTGGCCATCACCAACCGGCAGGCGGTGCACGGGTCGTTCGCCAACACCAGCCCGGACTGGCGCGTGACGCTGAATTTCGGTTTCCACCGGCGCCGGTCGGTTTTGGGAGTCATGGGCGGCGGCGTCCACAACGCAGTCGCGGTTTACGACGCGGCAAGAATTCATGACCGAGCGAAGGTTATCGGTTATGCGATTGATGCTCGGGGGCGGCGGTTTCCGGATGAAACACCGTATGTCTATGCGCCGCACACCGACGACGGCGAAACTTATCGTTGGGATACAGAAGCGAAATCCGGGATCAAGGATTACAATTTGCTAGACCTGAGTATCTGATATCGACCCGCATCGACCGTGACCCATACCGCGTGGTCATGACCGGGCCTGTCCCGGTCATCTGCGCTCGAACGGTTGGTGCGTGATGGCCGGCACCAGGCCGGCCATCACGGTCAGGGAATAGCTGGCCTGAACAGCCTAAACCGGATCCCAGCCGAACGCCTCCTCCGACGTATCTAACGGCATGAACCCCTGCTTCAAGGCCGGAGCGGCATGCGTGGCGATGCTTTCCGGAGTCCATCCATCGGCGTTATGCACAATCCGGATCGGGCGCGGCGAACTGAACAGATAGATTTCGTTCATTCGCGTGCCGAATACCTGCCCAGTCACGTCCTTCGCCGCATCCGACGACAAAAACACCGCCAGCGGCGCATTCTTGTCCGGCGTCATATGTTGCAGCTTGTCCACCGCGACTTTCTGTTCTGGCGTCGTAGTGGGGATCGACGACGTCATCCGGCTCCAGGCCCACGGCGACAGGCAGTTCGACCGCACGTTATACCGTTGCATATCCAGCGCGATCGATTTGGACAGCGCCGTGATCCCCAGTTTGGCCGCGGCATAATTCGCCTGCCCGACATTGCCGATCAACCCGGAGGTGGAGGTGATATGAACGAACGACCCGCTTTCTTGCGTCCTGTAATGCTTCGCCGCCGCCCGAGAAACGAAAAAACTGCCGTTCAGGTGGACCGAAATGACCGACAGCCAATCGTCTTCCGACATCTTGTGGAAAATCCCGTCGCGCAGGATGCCGGCGTTGTTCACCACCGCGTCGATCCGGCCGTAGTGATCCAGCGCGGCCTGGACGATCTTGCGCGCCGAGCCCCAGCCGGCGACGGATTCGGTACAGATCTCGGCCTGCCCGCCGCGTTGCTCGATCAGCGCCTTGGTTTGTTGCGCCGGCGTCGTCGATTCGCCGCTGCCGCTTAGCGATGCGCCGATGTCGGCAACGATCACCTTCGCCCCGGCAGCCGCCATCATCACCGCGATCTCCCGGCCAATACCGCCACCGGCGCCGGTTACCACGGCAACCTTGCCTTCCATCATTCCAGCCACGTCGGGGGAGTCTCCTGTCAAAATGCGTGACGGCCGAGCGTGTCCCGGCCGAGATAAAATGTGTCATGGCCGGCACGCGGCCGGCCATGACACACAGGCGTTAAGTCGAATAATCCGAGAATGAAACCCCGGAGAACCGCGCCCGATAATCGGTGCGCACGTTCACCAACGCCACCATTCCCTCATCGACCTTCTTCTGGGCGCGAGCCAGTGCCGGGGCGATATCTTCCACTTTGTCAACGTATTCGCCGTATCCGCCCAACGCCTCGCAGATCTTGTCGTAACGCGTGTAACCAAGATCCCGGCCCGGTTTCTCGCGTTTCGGATCGCCGGTCCAGCCGCCGTTCAGGCTGATCACCACCAGGATGGGGATCTTGTGACGAATGGCGGTATCCAGCTCCATCGCATTCAAACCCATCGACCCGTCGCCATGCACGACGATCACCTGCTTATCCGGACAGGCGACTTTCGCCCCGACACCGAACGGCAGCCCGACGCCCATCGTGCCGAACGGACCAGAGTTCAAACGATGCCCGGGGGAGAACGTCGGCATCGTCAGGCGGCCAAAGTTCAGAGTCTCCTGGCCATCGACGCACAGGATGGCATCGCGGTTGGCGAAATCGCGCACCGCTTCCAGCATGCGGACGGGATGGATGTCGCCGTCCTCCACCAGCTTGTTGGCGCCGGCCGAAGATCGTTTCGCCACCTCACCATCTGCCAGTTGCTTGCGCCAGCCGGTGAAATTGTCCGGCGAGATGCGGCCTTTGATGCCGGCAAGCAACTGGCCCAGCACCGCCTTGCAATCGCCGACAATGGGGATATCGACATAACGCGCGGCGGCACCGATTTCCGCCGGATCGATATCGATCCGGGCGATCTTGGCCGAGGGTCCAAACCGCGGCGGGCTGGCGTGGCCGATGATGTAGTTCATGCGGGTGCCAAGCACGATGATCAGGTCGGCATCCTTGAACGCGCCGGACCGCATCGACAGGTAGGAATACGGATGATCGTCCGGCACCACGCCACGGCCTTGCGGCGTGGTATAGAATGGAATGCCCGCGGCTTCGACGAACGCCTGCATTTCCGCCCATGCGCGCGACCAAATCACGCCCGATCCTGATACGATCAGCGGATTTTTCGCCTCGGCCAGCGCCCCGATCAGCGCATCGACCTGACGCGGATCGCCCAGCGGGCGGCTGTCCAGCATCGGGCGGCCAGCGAACGACCAATCGACAAGGTTCTCGTCGATCTTTTGGTACAGCATGTCGCCGGGGCAATCGATATAGACCGGGCCTGGCTTGCCGCTAATCGCCTTTTGCAGCGCGAAATTTATTTGTTGCGGAATGCGTTTCAGATTGATCAGCCGGTCAACGTATTTGCAGCAGCCGCGCATCAGTTCGACCTGATCGATCTCCTGAAAAACCTGGCGGCCGAACTGCGACAGCGGGCTGCTGCCGCCAAACGCAACGACCGGGCAGCAATCGACCAGCGCGTTGGCCATGCCGGTGATCAGATTTGTCACCCCGGGACCAGACGCCGCCATGCACACCGACGGCACTTGTTTCAGCCGGCTATAGGCCTGGCACATGAAGGCCGCCGCCTGTTCATGCCGCACGTCGATCATGCGGATGCCTTCCTTGACGCAGGTGGCTTCCGCCAGCAGCATCGGGCCGCCCATAATATAGAAAAGATCGGTGATCCCTTCTTTTTTCAGGCATCGGGCGATGATTTCCGAGCCGGTGATTTCCGCCATTTTTTGTTCTCCCTAAGAGTCGTCGATGATAGTATCAGGCCGCCCGCCGACCGTGTCCCGATCCAGGCCGGTTGGTCAGCACGGCGTCCTTGTTCGCCCCCAGTAACGGTGCGGGCTTCACCGGCGGGGGCTGCCGGCGAAGCGAACGGGCCACGCAACCATCATGAACGATCCCACCCGGCGCACGCCGCCAACGCGATCTCCGCCAGAGCCGTTGGTTGTCATGAACGTTTGTCCCATTTCGATTGCGTTGAGCGAACGCTAGGACGAATAATC
>JAYUEJ010000652.1:0-3771 GCA_043739265.1 Rhodopila sp.
TGGCCGGCCGAACGCGTCACCGCGGCGTTGCAGGCCAGGCACCGCGCCGCCGCCGGCCCGACCGCGCCACCCGATGGTCTGACCTTGATCCGCGTCAGCTATCCCGACGATCCGTTCGGCAACCGGATCAGTTGAGACCGACTCTCGGTTGATGCCCACCACGTCTCCAGGGTGCCGAGGATCAGAACCTGATCGACACTGCCAGCGACGCCAGCACGATCCCGATCGACTGATCCAGCAGCACAAACGATGCAGCCCGCAGCGGTGCCACCCCCAAAGTCAGCCGCGTCGCATACCACTCCAGCCAAAGCGCCCAGCCAATCGCGATCAGTTCGCAAGCCTGATCGACGATCGCTGGTGCGCCCAGCATGCCAGGAATGCCGCCGACAATGACGATGACCCCCTCAACGACGTTGCACCAATTCCACACCGCGATGAACCGGCCCCACCGCTCTGCCCGCCCGATTACCGGCGCCAAACGGTGGGTCACCTCAACAAATACCAGCCAACCAACAACGAAAACCAACACCTCGCGCCCGGCGAGACGGGCCGCGTCGGCCGGAATTCCGGTAGCCGCCCAGGACATCAGCAAACGGCTTATCAGCGCCGGCAAACACAGCGCGATCGACCAGAAGCTGCGGACAATGGTTTTTCGGTCGCCCGGGACCAACGCGACACCATCCGCCCGGCCACGAGCCAGCCGCAGGGCGGCATACAGCCCGAGCGTCACCGTCGATACCGAATTCATCCCAGATGGGCGGCCAGAAAGCGCGGCCCCATAACGGCCAGCACGGTTCCAAAATTGACTACGACGACCAGCACCACGGCCCGAAATCCCGACAAGGCAAGCGCCGTTCGCGCCAGAAACCAGTGCAGCCACAGCCCATACAGCCCAAGGCAACCCACCAGCACGCCACCGGCTGCGTTTTCGTTCAGACCAAGCCCGATCCCCAGGCTCAGCGGCACCAGGAGCAGACAGGCCAATACCGGCAGAATCCATTCGCACCAGTTGAACGCCGTCGCGAACCGCGCCCAGGCATCCTCCCGCTTCCAAAGACGCGCCAGTTCATAAGACACGACCGCCGGCGTCAGCAGGGCACACAGCATCATCGCCAAATCCGTCAGCGCCCGTCGAGGCCCGTCGCTGAACATCGCCAAAACCGCTCCGACCAGCGGAAACGCGATCAGTGGCGCCAGACTTGACAGGTACGATTGCGCGCTGGAACCGAAGAAGCCAATGCCGTCCGCCCGCCCTCGGGCAATCCGCATGATCCCCACCACAACGCTTTTCCCCGGCACCACGCTCTGACTCATGCCAGGAAGGCCGCGAGAATGTCCCGATAGATCCGGGCAAGATCGCGCAATTCCGCCACCGGGACGCGTTCGTCCGTCTGGTGCATCGTCGCGCCCACCAGCCCGAACTCCGCGACCGGACAGTAATGGGCGATGAAGCGCGCGTCGGACGTCCCACCGCCGGTGTCCAGTTTTGGATCGATCCCGGTTGCCCCCTTGATCGCATGCCGCAGAATATCGACCAAAGCGCCGGGTTTGGTCACGAACGACTCGCCACTGATCGATGCATCGAGGTCGAACCGTTCAGCGTACCGCGCCAATGTCGCGCGCACCCAGTCAGTCAGCGATGCACCGCTGTGACCGTCATTGAACCGTATATTCAACGCCGCTCGGGCCGACGCAGGGATGACATTCGTCGCCGCATTCCCGACATCAATGCTGACCACCTGAAGCGACGACGGCTCGAACCAGTCGGTTCCGGCGTCCAAGGGTGCCGACGTCAGGGCATCCAACGCCTGGATCAGCCGATGAATCGGGTTATCGGCGCGATGCGGGTAGGCGACATGGCCTTGTGTGCCATGCACCTCAATCTTCATGTTGACACTGCCGCGCCGGCCTATTTTGACCATGTCGCCCAGCGTCACCGGACATGTCGGCTCCCCAACCAGGCAGAAATCAGGCACCTGGTTGTTCGCACGCATCCACTCCAGCACCTTCACGGTGCCATCGGTGGCTGGACCTTCCTCGTCGCCGGTGATCAGAAAACTGATCGAGCCTTTCAAGGGCGCTCGCTCGAGATGTTGCGCCACGCCCGACACGAACGCCGCGATCGCCCCCTTCATATCGCAGGCGCCCCGCCCATACAGCACACCGTCGCGCACCTCCCCACCGAATGGATCGGTTCGCCAGTTTGCCGACCCTACCGGCACGACATCGGTATGCCCGGCGAAGCAGATATGCGGCCCCTCGGTGCCGATCCGGGCAAAGATGTTCTCGATCTCGCCGAACCGCAGCCGGTGGACCGTAAAGCCCAGCCGGCCGAGCATGGCGGATAACGCATCTTGCGCACCGGCATCGGCCGGGGTCACCGACGCACAGCGGATCAGCGCCTGCGCCAGCGGCAGCGGGTCGGTGAGCCCTGTGGCCGGGCCTGACCCTGCCATCAATCGCGCAACAGCTCGTTGATCGAGGTTTTTGCGCGCGTCTGGGCGTCCACGATCTTCACGATGACCGCGCAATACAGCGACGGTCCCGGCGATCCATTCGGCAACGGCTTACCTTGCAAGGAACCTGGAACGACGACCGAATAGGCCGGCACCCGTCCCATGAATATCTCGCCGGTCGCGCGGTCGATGATCTTGGTGGAGGCGCCAATGAACACGCCCATCGACAGCACGCTGCCACGCTCCACGATCACGCCTTCCGCGACCTCGGAGCGTGCGCCGACGAAGCAATCGTCCTCGATGATCACCGGATTAGCCTGCAACGGCTCCAATACGCCACCGATCCCGACGCCGCCGGACAAATGGCAGTTGGCGCCGATCTGGGCGCAGCTTCCCACCGTCGCCCAGGTATCAACCATGGTGTTTTGCCCGACCCTGGCGCCGACATTGACGAAGCAGGGCATCAGCACGGCACCCGGGGCGATGAACGCCGACCGCCGCACCACGGCACCCGGCACAGCGCGAAACCCGGCTTCCTTGAAGCGATTCTCACCCCAGCCGGCGAACTTCATCGGCACCTTGTCCCACACCGGGGCACCCCCGGGGCCTTCCATCGGCACCGAATCGGTCAGCCGGAACGACATCAGCACCGCCTTTTTCAGCCACTGATTGACCTGCCAACCAGACTCGCTTTTCTCCGCGACGCGCACCTTCCCGCTGTCCAGGGCATCGAGCGCGGCCTCAACCGCGTCGCGCGCTTCACCCCTGGTGGACGAAGACAGGGTATCCCGACGGTCCCAAAGGTCCTCGATCGGTTGTTGCAGGCTATGCTGAGACATCGCTGGCCGTTTCCTGGTTTAAAAGCGGCCAGACGATGCGTTCGGCGTCCTCTCCTGTCAACGCGCAATGAAGCGCATCATATCCGCGGGCCGGATGGCTGCCTCTCGGTTAGCGATCGTAACGCGGGTAGCCATAATATGCCGGCGGTGGCGCGTAGTAGCCATATCCCGGTGCCACCACGACCGGCGGAGCAAAGTACGGAGCATAGTAGTTCTCCCGCCAATGGTGCTCCCTCCCCTCATGTTCGCGCCATTCGTGTTCGCGCCACCCCTGTTCACGCCCGTCATGGTCATGCCATCCGTGTTCGTGCCATCCGTGTTCGCGCCCGTCGTGTTCGCGCCATTCGTGCCGCTCGTGCCGATGCCAGTCATCGTCGGCGAATGCCGGAGCCGCCGCCCCGAGAGCAATCGACGCATACAGCGCAGTCAAAACCAGGTTTCGAATTCGCATGAAAGCCTCCTCGTGACGGCTACCG
>JAYUEJ010000653.1:0-3768 GCA_043739265.1 Rhodopila sp.
CCCATTGCTCGGTTTGGGCAGGCCTGAGCCAGCGCCACGATGATCGCCTCGATAATTTCGTTGGAGCAATGGCTGGTACACATCGTCACCGGCGCACCCTCCCGCGCCCAGACGATGGTGCCCTGCTTCAACTTGACCGTCAGCGGGCGGAACGCGCCTTCATTCTTGGCGATGTCGGGATCGAGCAGGAACGCAAACGCCATCGCCACGGCGGATTGCGTGTTGGCGTGCGAGGAGTTGACGAACCCGGTGACTTGCGGATCGGACTCGGTCAGGTCGATGGTAACGTTGCTACCCTGTTTGATAACCCGCGCCCGGATCGCGATATTCGCCGCGTCGAATCCGTCGTCGTCCAGCACGGCTTCCCCGAGAAATTCACCATCCGCCCATTCCGAAACGATTGTCCGGGAATAGCGTTCCGCCGCGTCCAGCATGGCTTCGATGGATGCCAACAAAGTCTCGGCACCGAATTCGCGGATGACCGCGGCCAATCGTTGCTCGCCCAGTCGCGCCGACCCGATCTGCGCCGCCAGATCGCCGCGGAAATCGCGCGGGTGGCGGACATTCAGCGCCAGCATCTCCAGCAGGTCTTCGCGCAGCACGCCGTTCTCGGTCAGGCGCATCGGCGGCAGGCGCAACCCTTCGTGCCAGATCTCCGTCGCGGCGGGATTGTAGGCACCATGGGTCGCACCGCCGATGTCGGAATGATGCGCCCGCACCACGGACCAGAACATCAGCGTGGCGCCGGCGAACACCGGGACGAAGACGGTCAGGTCCGGCAGGTGGGAGCCTCCCCGGTAAGGATCATTGAGTAAATAGACATCGTTCGGCGACGGGTTGGGAAATCGTTCGGACAATGCCTTCGCCGCCCAGGGCATGGCGCCGACATGCACAGGAATGTGGTCCGCCTGTGCCACCAGCCGGCATCGTGCATCGATCAGCGCGATGGAGAAATCCCGCGAGGAGTTCAGTATCTGGGAATAAGCGGTGCGCAGCATTGCCTCGCCCATTTCCTCGGCGATGGCGTTCAACCGGTTCTGCAGCACGGCGATGGTGATCGGGTCCGTCATACCGGGATGGTGACGCATTTGGCGGCGTTCGGGAAGCCACGAGGGCGGATTCCAGGCCAATCTGGTGAGGGGGCACTGAAACTTCACTGACGTGGGTCGGCCTGTCCAACTCTACACCCCGATGCCCCTGGTGTGACCGTTGGTCGCCACCAAACAAAAGCGATGCCTCGGCGTTCGTGTTATTGAATGGCACGGAAGAATCAAATCTTTGTGCAAATACCAAACGATAACGATGCCAACAGCTAATGTTATTAGACCATTCGGGATTGACGAAAGTGCATTCAGGTCGCCTGTGACGTTGGCGCATCAATCATCCGCCTCTGCATCGCGGCAAACCGGGGCAGTCGGTAGCTGGACCACTTCCGCTTTTCACGCGGAAATCGCCAAACGGGGCGCGCAGTGCCCCGAAACAATCCATGCTGATGGGCACGCCACTTGCCGACAGAAGCGGCAGTGAAAGCAGCGCTACTATATCAGCCTTTATCAATGACGTGCTGCGTGATCGCCGCCCCGGCGGGCTGACACGCGTGGTGTCCCGGCCACGGGGAGCGTGCAAATCGCGCATTCGTTCATTCCGTCCGCTTGTTCATCACGGAGCCAGCCGGAGGACCACGAAGCGCCACGGAGAGTCGCTGTGCTGGCTCCCCGGGACCTGACGGACCACAATTTTGGATGGGCGATCGCGGTGGATTGGCCCAGCGCTGCGGGGTCGCCGAAAGCATTTTTTGCCGCCGCCGGTGACGGCACTGCGTCGGAGGTGGCGGTTTCTCAGTGACCCTCGTTGCCCTCGCCCTGTCTCCGTGCATAAAAATTCCTGGCCTGACACCCACTCGACAGACGAATAGCAAGACACCGGGCACCAATACGACGACTGTGCCGATTGCCCCAAATCACGCACATTGACTGGATATCTCCTCGGTTCTTGTAAGGAGCATCACAGCGTTTTCACGATGACTTCGGGCCAACCGGTGCGGCACAGCATGGACCAGCTGGCTCGGGCACGTCGCGCCATGACATTCAAAGAAGGACCCGCGGTTTCCAGTCATCCTAAAAATGCTCGGTTTGTTTTTGTTGAATCTCTCCGACAACAAGAGGCAAATCAGCGCCTCTTTCCAAGCGTCCGCACGCGTGGCGGGACATACTGTGTCGCGGCCTCCAAGGCGTATTGACCCTCGGGAAGATGGTGGACCTCGAACCGGCCATACCGCCGCTTCCGTCCTGGCGCCCATGACAACGAATCACTGGGCTGGACATCGAGCACAGGACTGTTGGCCTTCTGGTCGAATGTCTCAAGCCGGCGGAGCGCCGAATTCTGTTATCCCACAAGCCCCACCGCGCCGCAGACGGCAGCGCCAGCCAGGATGAGTAACGGATGCAGCCTGGTGAAGAGGAACAGCCCCCCCGCCACGACGGTAACCGCGGCGGCCGACCAATCCACAACGGTGGTTTGGATCAACAGCGCCGCGCTGGCCATGATCAGCCCGGCCGTCACCGGTTGCAGCCCCGCCTGCAACGCTTTCCGCCAAGTGGCGTCCTTGAAACGATACCACACACCGCTGACGATCAGGGTCAGCACTGACGACGGCAGCGCAACCGCCCCGGTCGTCACCAAGGCGCCCCAGAGTCCCGCGACCCGCCATCCAACCAGGCTGACCACCATCATGTTCGGCCCCGGCGCAGCCTGTGCCAGAGCATAAAGGGCCGCGAACTCGGGGGCGCTCATCCAATGGTGGACATCGACCACCTGGCGCTGCATCTCGGGGATCACCGCGTTGGCGCCGCCAAAGGCCAGCAGGGACAGTTGCGCGTAAACCGCCGCCAGTTCCAGCAAGATGTTCATGTCCGGAACCGCCACAACAGCACGGTGGAACCGATTGCCAACACCGGCATCGCGGCCTGCATCGGCAGTCTTAGAACGGCGATCGCCACGAAAGTGCAGACGGCAACGGCAACGGCGAGCTTGCGGCCCCACAGCGGCGCGGCGATTTTCCAGGCGTTCGCGACCAAATAAGCGGCCGCCGCGGCGGACAACGCGACGAATGCGCGCCGGACAGGCGGGAAATCGGCATATTGGTCATACAGCGCCCCCAGGCCGATAACGATTGCCACCGGTGCCGTCATCAATCCCAGGAAGCACGCCGCCGCCCCTGGAATGCCCCGAAACCGCGATCCCAAGGCGATTGTTACGTTCATGATGTTGCCGCCGGGCAGGAACTGGCACAGACCAAGCATGTCGGTGAACTCAGTTGGGGTCAGCCATTTTCGCTGCTCGACGATCATCCGCCGAGCCCAGGGCAGGACGCCGCCGAAGCCGCAGACTCCGACGATGAAGAAGCCGGCGAAGAGGTCGAATACAGTTGGGTTGGGGCGCGTTTCGAGCATGCGCCGATGGATAGCGATACTGCCACGTTTCGACAATTCCTCAGATAGCGGTGCGGGCGCTGTTGTCGTAATGTCGTCACGAACGGAACGGGATTGGTGTGATCGCGAAAACAGTCATTCTTCTGGTGCTGGCCCTGCTGCTGATCCCGGTGGCTGCCAACGCCGCCTGCGTTGTCGATGAAAAGGTCACGATCCCCTTGGACGTCACCGGTGGTGCGATCACCGTCCCGGTGGCGGTCAACGGTATCACCGCGACCCTCATTCTCGACACCGGCGCCCAGCGCTCGGTCGTTACCGAAGCGGCGGTCCAGAGGCT
>JAYUEJ010000654.1:0-3767 GCA_043739265.1 Rhodopila sp.
ACGCCAGCGGCGCCCTGAAACCCCAGCCGGTGGCAGCGCCCGAGCCCCTGTCCATCGCCTCCTTCGGCCTCGGCCTCGCCGCCCTCGGCTTCATCCGCCGCCGCAAGGCCGCCGCCGCCTGATCCCAATCTCTCTCCGTTCTCCACGTCACTGTCCATTGACCACTACCGGGCCGGTGCTTCCCAGGAAGCCCCGGCTCATCTTTTGTCCGTGATGGGGACACCCCCCGCGTGACACGACCGGCGGGTCACCGCGTCGCCGTCCGCTGCCTCCCGTACGCCCCATCTTCCCTCACGCCGCGGGTGGCCTGATCCATTGTGCGGTGCCATACTCGTGCCTCCCCCGTCCGTGAGGCCGAGATGAGCCCCTTCCTGACCGAAACCGAGGCGACGATCCGGCGTTGGCATGGCGTCGAACCGCCCAACGATCCCGGAAAGCGCCTGACCGCCGAACTCGCCGACACCATCGCCGCCTTTGAGAGACTGCGCGGCACGCTGGTGTTCGAGGACGAACCGGCCAGCTTCGAGGCGGCGCTGCGGGAGGCGAAAGAGCAGCCAGAGAAGGAAACAGGCGCGTGAGCAACCCCGCCGATCTCTCGATGACCGAGGCGGCGGACGCGATCCGCGCCGGGACAATCACCTCCGTCGCCCTGTTGGAAGCCCTCTGGGCGCGCATGGAAGCCCTGGAGCCAACCGTCAACGCCGTCATCTGGACCGACCGGGACGGGGCGATGGTAGCGGCCCGGACCGCCGACGCGGCGGTGTCGGCCAAGGCCCCAGCCAATGCCCCCTTGGGCGTGCTGCACGGCGTGCCGATGATGCACAAGGACATGTATTATCAGGCCGGCAAGCTCTCCACCTGCGGTTCGGCGCTGCGCCGCGACTGGCGGCCCACCGTCACCGCCACGGTGATCGAACGCCTCTCCGCCGCCGGCGCCTACACCTTCGGCGGCCTGAACATGGCCGAGTTCGCGCAGAACCCCACCGGCCACAACAAGACTTTTGGCGATTGCCACAACCCCTGGAACCTGCCGTTCATTACTGGGGGATCGTCGTCCGGGTCCGGGGTTTCGGTGGCGGCGCGCTTTAACTACATGGCGCTGGGGTCTGATACGGGTGGATCGATCCGGTTGCCGGCCTCGGCTTGCGGAGTGACGGGGTTGAAACCGACTCAGACGCGGGTGTCGCGGTATGGCGTGATGCCGCTGTCGTTCTCGCTTGATAATGTCGGCCCCCTGGCCCGCACCGCACGCGATTGTGCTCGGATTTTGACGGTGATCGCCGGACATGATCCGCGCGACCCGACCAGCGTCAGGGAACCGGTGCCAGACTATGAGGCCGCGATGAATGGCGACCTGCGGGGTCTGCGGATCGGCGTGCCGACGAATGTCTTCCTGGATGGCGCGGACGACCCTGTCGTGGCGGCGATGGAAGCCGCGTTGCTGGTCCTGACGGCTCGCGGCGCGACTGTCAGCCGCTTTGAACTGCCGCTGATGGACGCTGTCTCGGCGTATGGCGGCATCGTGTCCCGCGTTGAGGCCGCACCGATCCACGCGGAATGGATGCGATCGGACCCGCAGGCGTATGGCGCGCATATCAGCGGCCGGATGTATCCGGGATATGCCATTCCCGCGGCTTATTATGTCGAGGCGCTCAGTCGCCGGGGGGCGGTGTTGAAGGCGTTCGCGGCCGAGGTGTTTTCCAGGGTCGATGTGCTGGTGACGCCGACGATCCGCACCTGCCTGCCGACATTGGCGGCAACCGATATCGACCACGGGCCGCCGGGCACCGAACACCGGTTCATGGCGGTGTCGGCCAATACGCGGCCGTTCAACTATTTGGGTCTGCCGGCGATTAGCGTGCCGTGTGGGTTCGATCCCAACGGCTGCCCGATCGGGCTGCAAATCGCCGGCCGCCCGTTCGGCGAGGGTCGCATTCTGCAAGTCGCCGGTGCCTACCAAATGGATACGGTGTGGCACCGGGATCGACCGCCGATCCTGGACGCCGCCGCATGAGCCGGCCGAAAGTTGCTTTCATCGGCACGGGGGGCACGATCGCCTCGTTGGGACGCGGGCCGTTGGACCTGCAGGATTACGGCGCCACCGGCACCGTGATGCACGCCGATGAGATTTTGGCACGCTGGCCGGAGACCGCGCTGGTCGCCGACGTCATGGCCGTTCGCTATCGCAACATCCCCAGTCCGGCGATCGGCTTTCCGGATTGGAAGGCGCTGGCCGCGCTGTGTCTTGGATTGGTGCGCGATCATCCAGACCTGGCGGGAATCGTCATTGGCCACGGCACGGCGACGCTGGAGGAAACGGCGTATTTCCTGAATCTGACGGTGAAGGTTTCGATCCCGGTTGTCATCGTGGGTGCCCAGCGGCCGTCGAGTGCGCTGTCGAGCGATGCCGGCCTGAACCTGGTCAATGCGATCCGCGTCGCCGCCAGTCCGGAGGCGCGCGATATGGGCGTGCTGGTCGTGCTGAACGATGAAATCCATGCGGCGCGGGAGGTGACGAAAACCTCCACCATGCGATTGCAAACGTTTCGGACGCCGGATTTTGGCGTGTTGGGCCATGCCGACGGCGATGCGGTGGCGTTTTATCGGCGGCCGGTGCGCCGGCACGCACCGGATACCGCGTTCGACATTTCCGGCATCGATGCGCTGCCGCGGGTCGATATCTCATATTCCTATGCCGGTGGGGACGGCGTCGCGGTGCGGGCGTTCATGGCGGCGGGGGCGCGCGGGATCGTCGCCGCCGGGTTTGCTCCAGGGTTCTGCCCGCCGGGCGAAATCGACGCGTTGACTGAAGCGGCGCAGCAGGGGGTGATTGTCGTGCAGTCCACCCGAGCGGGGTCGGGGCGAACGTTTCGGGGGGCGAAGTTGCGGCAGGCGGGGTTCCTGATCGCCGACAACCTCAATCCGCAAAAGGCGCGCATCCTGTTGGCTCTGGCGCTGACCGTGACGACCGATCCGGATACGATCATGCAGATGTTCGGGACGTATTGACGATGGCCGACACCGACGCGATCCGCGAGTTTGAGCATGCGGCGTGGGAGCGCGCGGCGCATGCGTATGAGGCGTCTTTCGCCACCGCGACGCGGCCGTTCATTCCGGGGTTGCTGGATGCGGCTTTGGTGGGAGCCGGAATGTCGGTGCTGGATGTGGCGTGTGGTCCGGGCTTCGTTGCCGCCGGGGCAGCGGAGCGTGGGGCGACGGTGCGTGGGCTGGATTTTTCGGCTGCCATGGTGGGGCTGGCGCGTGCCCGGCATCCCGGCATCGCGTTCGACCAGGGCGATGCGGCGGCTTTGCCGTATCCGGATGGCGGTTTCGACGCGGTGGTTTCCAATTTTGGCATCCACCATGTGCCTCGGCCGATCCTGGCGCTGCGGCAGGCGCACCGGGTGCTGCGTGCGGGTGGCGCGGTGGCTTTCTCGATCTGGGCGGCGCCGGCGGAGAATATTGTTTGGAAGCTTGTGTTCGATGCCATTCGGCGCTGTGGCGATATGTCGGCGTCTCGGGCTCCGGCGCCCGGGGGTGGTTTTGGCAGCGCGGCGGATTGTGCCGGCGCGTTGGAACAGGCGGGGTTTTCCGGGATTGGCACCCGTTCGTTAACCGGCGTATGGCGGCAGGCGGATGGGCGAGGGATGTTGGATGCGCTGCGATCGGGCACCGCGCGGATGGCGGCGTTGATCGACGCGCAGGCGGCGGACGCGATTCCGGCGATTGTTGCTGATATCGACCGCGAGGCGGTTCGCTATCGGGAC
>JAYUEJ010000655.1:0-3757 GCA_043739265.1 Rhodopila sp.
TTCGCGATCATGGGTTCGCTGCCGCTCGACCAACCAGACTCCCGTGCCCGGATCGCAACCTGGAAGCAACAACCCGGCATGCTCGGCCTGCGTTACGCCTTCCTGCACGATCCCGAACGCCAGTGGCTGGCCGATGGCACGATCGACTGGCTGTGGGCCGAGGCTGAAAAATCCGGCGTCCCCATCGCCGTGCTGGCGACAGATTCGCTGACGGATCTCGGCCGCATCGCACAGCGCCACCCCGGCCTGAAACTAACGATCGATCACCTGGGCGGCCGAGGCGGCCTGACCAAGCTGAAAGATGCCGAAGCCATGACCCACATGCCGGCGCTTCTGGCGCTCGCGAAATGCCCCAATGTGGCGGTCAAGGCGACCGGTGCGCCGGGCTACTCCAGCCAGGCCTATCCGTTTCCGGCGATGCACACCTATCTGCGGCAAATCTTCGATGCCTTCGGTCCGCACCGCATGTTCTGGGGCACCGACATCACGAAAATGCCCTGCACCTGGCGCCAGTGCGTAACGATGTTCACGCAAGAACTGCCGTGGCTCAGCGACCAGGACAAGCGGCTGGTCATGGGCGACGCGCTATGCACATGGTGGGGCTGGGACCGGGCGGATACGATGCCGATGTCGAAACGCTGAAAAGGCGCTGAACGAACAAAAGGAAACGCACCATGGATAAACCCCGCATCGGCTATATTGGCCTTGGAGTCATGGGTGGCGCGCTGGCCCGCCGCCTGCTGCGCGACCATAAACTGACCGTCTTCGATCTGTCGCCAGACCGTTGCGCCGCATTCGCCGCGTTAGGCGCCACGGTGGTGGGTTCGCCGGCCGAGGTGGGGGCGGCGTCCGATATCGTGCTGACCTGCCTGCCGACTTCGACCCAGGTCAGAGACGTCATTTTCGGCGACAATGATGGCTTGATCCGCGGTCTGCGATCGGGCGGATTGATCGTCGATCAGACCTCCGGCGCCACCGCCGCAACACGCGCCATGGCCGCGGAACTGGAAGGAACCGGCATCGAACTGATCGACGCGCCCGTCAGCGGCGGACCCGCGGGGGCCGACGCCGGCACCATCGCGATCATGGTCGGCGGCACAGCGGACCAATATGCGCGCGTGGCGCCGGTGCTGGCGGTCATCAGCCCGCACACCGCCCATGTCGGGCCACTGGGCGCGGGTCACACGCTGAAGGCGGTCAACAACATGATGTCCGCCGCCAATCGGCTGCTGGCGTTCGAGGCCGTGGCCATCGCCGCCGCCAACGGGCTTGATCCCGCCATCGTGGTGGACATGATCAACAAATCCTCCGGCCGCAACAGTGCGACCATGGCGGTGTTCCCGAACAACATCTTCTCCGACCATTTCGAAGCTCGGTTCACCATGGCGCTGATGGAAAAAGACGTGGCCCTGGCTGCGGAATTGGCCGGCAATGGGTTCGAACATTTGACGCTGACGCCCCTGATCCTGCGCAACTATCGAATGGGCATCGAACGCTTCGGCCGCAACGGCGACATTCACCAAATGCTGCGGTTTTATGAGGAGGCCGCCGGCGCGAAGATCGCGAAAAAGCCGCAATAGCGGGCAGCGCAAACGACCGGCTGCCGTCAAGGTTCGCAACGCAGCCGGAATAGGGTATGGCTTGGCTTGCTGTCCGGGGGAAACAAAAATGGAAAACCAAACGTTCGATTATATCGTGGTGGGCGCTGGATCGGCGGGATCAGTCCTCGCCAACCGCCTGAGCGCCGACCCCAAATACAAGGTGCTGGTGCTGGAAGCCGGGCGAGAAAGCCATCCCTGGTCGCGCATCCCCGTCGGATTCGCCAGGCTGATCGAAAACCCCGCCGCCAACTGGCTGTATTCATCCGAACCCGAGGCAGGCACCGGCCAGCGCCGCGTTCCCGTCCCGCGCGGCAAACTGCTGGGCGGATCATCATCGATCAACGGTATGGTCTTCGTGCGCGGCCAGTCCCAGGACTACGATACCTGGGCGCAGCTCGGTAATCGCGGCTGGAGTTACCGGGAGGTACTGCCGATTTTCCGCGACATGGAAAGCTACCAGGGCGACGCGGACGACGAATTCCGCGGCCGCGACGGCCCGCTGAAAGTCACTGAAAATATCGAAACCGGACCGATCTACGACGCGCTGATCAAAGCGGCCGGCGAAGTCGGTATCAAATACACCAAGGACTATAACGGCGCGACCCAGGACGGGATCGGCATGACCCAGGCGACCATCCGCAACGGTCGCCGCATGAGCACCGCGTTCTGCTACCTGGACCCCGCACGCGGGCGGCCGAACCTGACGATCCAGGCCAACGCGCTGACCGAATGCCTGCTGATCGAAGGCAAACGCTGTGTCGGCGTGCGATACACGCTGAACGGCCAGCAACACGAAGCTCGCGCAAGCCGGGAAGTCATCGTCAGCGGCGGTGCTATCAATTCGCCGCAGCTTCTGGAACTGTCCGGTATAGGCCAGCCGGAGCGGCTGCAAGGCCTCGGTATCGAGGTGCGCCAGGCGCTACAGGGCGTCGGCGAGAACCTGCGCGATCATTACTCGCCGCGCATGAAATGGACGGTGCCTGCCGCGCTCGGCATGACCTACAACGACAAGGCGCGTGGTCTCGGTCTCGTCTGGCAGGCGCTGAAATACGCCCTCACCAACAAAGGGTTGCTCGGCATACCGGCGTCGCCGATCAGGGCCTATATCCGCACCCGCGCCGGGCTGGACGCACCGGACGCCGCGATCTCCTGGATACCCTTCCTGGTCGGGGCGAATATTCAGCTCTCGAAAGATTCCGGCGTTACCGCGATCATGAACATCCTGCGGTCCGAAAGCACCGGGAGTATTCACGTGTCGTCGAAGGCGGCGAAGACCTCGCCGGCGATCCGCTTCAACTTCCTCAGTGCCCAACTCGATCGCGACGTAACGCTGGAAGCGATGCGCATCACCCGGCGCATCATGACGGCACCCGCCATGCAGGGCATCGCCACCGACGAAATCGCGCCCGGCGTGAATATCCAGTCCGACGACGAATTGCTCGACTGGGTAAGAAACAACGCCGAAACCACCTACCACCCGGTCGGCACCTGCAAAATGGGATCGGACCCGATGGCGGTGGTCGATGACCAGCTTCGGGTGCATGGCATGGCGGGGCTGCGCGTCGCCGATGCGTCCATCATGCCGACGCTGACGTCGGGCAACACCAATGCGCCATCGATCATGATCGGCGAGAAAGCATCCCGCATGGTGCTGGCGGCGGCAGCGTAACGAGATGAATGCCGGCGTTGGCGGTGCCCGCACGGGCCCCGTCAACGCCGTTCATGGCCTTATGCCGCGTAACCCGGGTCCTCACGATCCAGCTTCCGCCGGAACGCCGCCCATTCCATCCTGGCGCCGGGGGAACGGCTGTTTTCCCCGTACATCTTGCCGCCAATGGCCCGCGTGCGGTCGATCGCGTCCTGCGACGGGAAATGCACCGCGGACCCCGCTTGTGCCGCCAACTGGATTTCAGCCGCCCGTTCCAGCCGTCCGAGCAGCACGAACGCCTCCCCCATGGTGCGGCCGGCGGTCAGCGTGCCGTGGTTGCGCAGGATCAGGATGCTGCCATCGTTCAGGTCGCGCACCAGACGGCGGCGTTCGTCGTCGTCATCGGCGGGGCCTTCGTAGTCGTGGTAGCGGACGCGATCCATCAGGATCAGGGCGTTCTGGGAAATCGGCAGCAGGCCGTCCGTCTGCGCGGATATCCCGGCGCCGG
>JAYUEJ010000656.1:0-3750 GCA_043739265.1 Rhodopila sp.
ACGACCTGAACCTGCGCAACATCCCGCCGTTGATGGCAGCGGTGCCGTTCCTCGCGGAGGCTTCGATCGGCCACGAACTCACCGCCGACGCGCTGGAGCGGGGCTTCGGCCCCACCGTCGCGGCTTACGCGGCGGCGCTGGCGGCTACGGGAGGGTAACCATCCCCGCCCACCACATGAATTTTCCGCCGGTTTCGATGTCGTAGGCCTTCGCAAAGCTCAGCGTGCCGTCTTCGGCGACGCGGAAGGTGGTCAGGCGGGTGGGGACTCCGCCCGCGCCCATGATATGCGCGACCACCATCATCTTACCGGAGGGGTCGAAGTGGAACGTCCGGGGGTGGATGCCGTGCGTGTCCACGTTTTGGATGCGGGTCGGCATCCCGGTGGCCCGATCGAGCGCGAACACCGCCATGCTGTTCTGGCCCGCGTTCTCGCTGGTGCGGTTGGCGACATAGGCGAATCGGCCGTTCGGGTGGACATGCACGGTACCCACGGGTTGGTGGCCGCTCTTTGGCTGGTCGGGGAGCAGCGTGTCCACGCGGGACAGGGCGTCCGGCGATAATGTGCCGTTGATGCGCGTGAAGAAGGCGATCTGACCCTGCCGTTCCAGCGAGACGTAGATCCATGGCTGGGTCGGGTGGAAATCGAGGTGCCTCGGGCCGAAGCCATAACCGCCGTTGGGGGCGATGGTCTGCTGGTTGGACAGGATACCGCCCGCGAAATCGAAGACGTGGAGCGCGCCGGGGTCCTCGGGTTTGGCGCCGGCGGCGTCGAAGCCTCGGGCGACCAGGATGACCTGTTTGTTGTCGGGGGTGGCCAGTACCTGGTGGGGAAAAATGCCGGGGTCGATTGAGGGGGATTGCGGGACCTCGGCCCCGGGGGTGCCGTCGAGGTTGATCTTGTAGACGCGGACGGCCGGAGGATTGTTGAACGCGACCAGGATGTGCTCCGACGGGATGTCGGTCGCCATGTGGATGGGGCGAGTCGGCAGCGGGATCGGGGCGCCGTGTTGGGACAGGGCGCCAGAGGTTGTGTGGATGCGATAGGCGGTGACGTGGTGGTTGCTGCCGCCGCCACCCATGCCGGCCGCACTGTCGGAGGACGCGGCGTAGAGGAACGCCTTCGACGCATGCGGCCAGATGTACTGGACGTTGGCTGGGGACGAGCCGGTGCCCTTCGGCGTCAAAGTGCAGGCTGCGACGTCGATGTCGTACTGCGTGGTGTCCGGGCCGACGCTGGCGTAAAGGACGGTCTTTGGCATGTGGCGTTTTCCCCCTGGGGTGGTTGGGGGATAATCGGCTGGTTTGGACGGGGGCGCCAGATAGCGTCCGATCAGGGAGCGCCACCGCCTGCGTCGCCAGCATGAGGACCAAGGAAACGATCCCCGTTGAAATGAATCAAGTGATCCGGATTATCGGCGATCCAGACCTCGGTCTCCCATGAGATATCCGCGGCATACTTCCGAAATTCGGATTTTGTTGCGAATGCGGTTACGTACACCCGGCCTGCTTTGCAGCCGGCCATTGCTTGCCGCAATTGCTGGTGTCGGACAGGGGTCAATGGGTTCGAAGAATGTACGGCTTCAATAAGGAACAGCCAGTTGCGGCCAGGGCTAAAAGCTATGACATCGACCGTCTTCTGCCCCTTGCGTAACGGTTGAAGTCCGAGCGAAGCCATGCCTGTTTCATCCTTCCACGAGCGTAGCTCGGCGTCGTCACCTCGTTTGCGAGCGGCATCGGCGATGTACAAAACCTGTGCGTCAGGCACAAAACCGCCCAGAAAATCGCGAACGATCGCCTGCTGGAGCGTGTTATGCTCGCTGGGTGTGAGTTCCAGCTTGCGTCCGCCCGGCAGTTCGATAGGCACAAGCACACGTCTCCGGCGTTCGGCTGCTGCCTTGGCCATGTTAGGTACCGCCGCCTGGAATGCTGCCAATGCGGCAGGCCATTTTTTGCTGCCGTAAGTACGCACGAGTGCCAGACCTTCCAAGGTCAGGGCGTGCCCACGCGTACTGTCGTTGATAGCAGCATTAGGATCTCTCGCGCCGGCAAGTACGATCTGGTGCGCTTCGAGGTGGATCAGAGCCCTGCGCTTGACATCGTCATACGATGAGTCAGCCAATTTAGTACCGTAATGGGCATTCCAAAAATGCAAAATCTGCCGTTGGCTGAGGGTTGGGAACGATTGATCTTCCAGATAACTCTTGGCCTGCGCCCATTTGTCTTTGGGCTTCAATCCAGCGACCGCGAGCATCGCCATGGCAACACGGTCGCGCTGGCCAGGCGGCATATCGCGAAGATTTACCCCGACGTCGTTCAGCAGCGTCAACGCCTGCCGGATCATGGTTTGGGTTGGTGTCTCTTCATGCACCGACTGCAAATCGGCGGGGCGGCGGGGCGATTGTACCATAGGTGACTCCATCGCGGCCCACGCCCGCCGCGCCAACGCCAACGACATGAGCGGAGAAACCGCATTGCCAATTTGCTCGGCTTGTTCATAGGCGTTGCCGGTAAATTCGAACCAGTCCGGGAACGCTTGCAGGCGGGCGCCCTCTCGGGTCGTCAGCATGCGGCGGCGCCCGTCGGGCAGGCGTATGCGCTGCATGTCGGATGTCGCGGCGCCGAAGTTACGGCATGTCAGTGTCCGTGCCGGTCGGTCCAAATGAAGGTCGCGCGGTGTCACACAGTGGCTTCGCAACTCATACTCGGCGATGTAGCGATCCATGCTCTCGGTCAGGAATTTTGCTTCGTTGGGTACCTGCATGGCGAGATCGCCCAAAGCCAGTCCGGCCGCGATCGGTGTTTCGACGACGGGGTCGGGCCAGGCCCAGCCGACCGTGCTGGCAACGACCACCACACGCTCACGGTTCTGTGGTGTTCCGTAGTCTTTCGCGTTTAATAGGCGCGCATCGACCGAGTAGCCGAATCGTTCCAGTTCTCGGCATGCGGCAACAAGGTAGTCTTTGTTGCGGAACAACAGACCGCGAACATTTTCGATAATGGCGATCTTCGGCCGCAGGCGATCGACGGCATCGAGGAACACCGGGAAACCGTCGCGCGGGTCGCGCTGGCCCCGCTGGTAGCCGATTTGCGAGAATGGCTGGCAGGGCGGCCCGCCGATCAGGACGTCGCATGCCCCGGTTGGGTCACCGATATCGAGCTTGACCTCATCGCACCCGCCATGAAGGTTCAAGGCATAGGTACGGGCCGCGGCGGGTTTCATCTCGTAACCATGCGTATTGAAACCCGCTGCCTCGAACCCGAGGCCGAGTCCACCGCAACCGGCGAACAGGTCCAGCACCCGAGGTGCGGATGACTCCGGTGCCGGTCTTGGGAGGTTCGCATGAAGCCAGTCCAGCCACTCCTGGGATTCTCGAAAAACCGTCTGACCACGCGGGGCCAACAGGTCGAACTGAATCGCGGCTTTATGCTTCGCTGACATAAGTGCTGGATAACATAGGGACTCCGAGTTGTATCGCAGAAACCGTGCTTGCGATGTCAACAAGACATGCAAAGGGCGCGAACCCTCCGACTGGAACGGACCGATCGGCACGGCAAAGCGCTTCGCTGGCGTCGCTCATGGCGCTGCGATGTCGCACGACATCCGCATAAACGGGAGGGTATCCAGCCCCCTCAAGCCACCGCCACCTGCCGCTTCGCCACATAGTGCCACCCAACCACCGTCATCGCGATCAGCACCGGCGGCAGCACCGTCAGGTTCAGCGCCGTCCAGCCCCACACCGCCTCGATCG
>JAYUEJ010000657.1:0-3745 GCA_043739265.1 Rhodopila sp.
CCCGTGGCGAAGCGGAACGACCGCCCGGATGCCATCGCCTTTCTGCTGCGCAATTTCCCGCAACTGTCGGAAACCCAGGTCGGTAAGCTGCTCGGCACCACCAAGGATACGATCCAGAAGGTGCGGGAGCGGACTCACTGGAACAGCGCGAACATCAAGCCGCGCGATCCGGTGATCCTTGGTTCATGCAGCCAAACGGATTTAAACGCCGCCGTAGCGCTTGCGAATGAGCGGCTGGAGCGGGAGGGCCGCACGGTTCCCGTCCCGCCGCCGCCGGAAGCGGACGAAGCCGCCTGACCAGCGTGACGGGGTAGGGTGAACGGTGACCGCTCAGTGTACCAGGGTTCGCAGCCTTTCCATCTCTTCCTTTAGGCGCAGTTTTTCGACCTTGAGTCGCGTGAGAGCCTCTGCATCGGGTTGCGGGCGACGGTCCTCATCGAAAATGCGGTTTTCGAGGGACGCATGCCGTTCCTTCAGGGCGTCGAGATGGGTATTCAGACTCATGGACTGGGTACCTCCGCGTATAATCGGTTGTCTGCCAGCGGCCACCGCAATGGTCGCGGCTCGTCACCGTAACGCGATTGCCATGTGTTTGACCAGTTGCCATTCGGTGCTCCAGATAACGGATTATTTCTGTCGTGGGTCGCAAACATGCTGAGCGATAGGGATTCGCTGTTACGCAAGCTGCATGGGCTTCGCAGCGAGCACCGGGACCTGGACACCGTCATCGCGCGTCTGGCCGATCAGGGCGCGTCCGACCAGTTGCATCTGCAACGCCTGAAGAAGCGCAAGCTGATGTTGCGCGATGAGATCGCCTGGCTGGAAAGCCGGCTGATCCCAGACAGCATCGCCTGACATGACAGCGTCCGTCGCGGCAACACCGCTGGTCGGCATCATCATGGGCAGCCAATCCGACTGGCCAACCCTGACGCATGCCGCCGAGATGTTGACCCGCCTCGGGGTGGAACACGAGGTGAAAATCGTTTCCGCGCACCGGACCCCCGATCGGCTGCGCGAGTACGCGCGAACGGCGCGGGATCGTGGGCTGAAGATCATTATCGCGGGCGCGGGCGGCGCGGCCCATCTTCCCGGTATGTGCGCGTCGTGGACGCCGCTGCCGGTGCTGGGCGTGCCGATCGAATCGCAGGCGTTGAAGGGGATGGACAGTCTGCTGTCCATCGTTCAGATGCCGGCGGGCATACCCGTCGGGACGATGGCGATCGGCCGAGCGGGTGCGGTGAACGCGGCGTTGCTGGCGGCGGCGATGCTGGCGACGCAGGACTCGGCACTGGCCGGACGGCTGGATGCGTTGCGGGCGGAGCAGACCGCGTCGGTGGCGGATGCGCCGCAAACGGTGGCCGCCGCCCCGCCATGACCAACTTTCCGCTACCGCCCAACGCGACCATCGGGCTGGTGGGCGGCGGGCAATTAGGGCGCATGTCCGCGCTGGCCGCCGCTCGGCTGGGCTACCGGTGCCATATCCTGACGCGCGAGAGCGACAGCCCGGCGGCGCAGGTGTCCCACGCCGTCACGATCAGCGACTACAGCGATCCCGGGTCGCTGCTTGCGTTCGCGCATTCGGTGGATGTGATCAGCTTCGAATTCGAAAATATCAGCGCCGAAGGCCTGGATCTTCTCGCGTCCATCCGCCCGGTCCGCCCGGCACCGTCGGTGCTGCGGATTAGCCAGGACCGGATCGATGAAAAGACCTTTCTCAACTCCGCCGGCGTCGCGACGGCCCCCTGGGCGCTGGTTGAGTCGCGCCAGGCGCTGGAGGAGGCCGTGCGGCGCCTCGGCCTGCCGGCGGTTCTTAAAACCACCCGCCTGGGCTATGACGGCAAGGGCCAGGCGATGCTGCGCTCCCTCGACGACCTGGATGCGGCCTGGGAGCGGCTGAGTCCCAGGCCTTTGGTGCTGGAGGGCTTCATCGATTTCGCGCAGGAAATCAGCGTGGTCGTGGCGCGCGGCGCCGATGGCGGCGTGGCGTCGTTCGATACGGTCGAAAACCGTCACCGCGACCACATCCTGGACCTGACCCTGGCGCCGGCGCGGATTTCCCGGTCGGTTGACGCGGCAGCGCAGTCGATCGCGCGGCGTGTGGTGGAGGCACTCGACCTGATCGGTCTGCTGGCGGTGGAGATGTTCGTCGATAGCGCCGGCAAGGTGCTGGTGAACGAGATCGCGCCGCGGCCGCACAACTCCGGCCACTGGACCATTGATGCCTGTCCGGCGAGCCAGTTCGAACTGCATATCCGGGCGATCGCCGGCCTGCCACTGCCGCCGGCGACGCGGCACTCGGACGCGGTGATGAAGAACCTGATCGGGCCGGAGGGTATGGCGCTGTGGCCGGCCGCGCTGACCGAACCGGGGATGATCCCGCATCTGTATGGCAAGGCCGAGGCGCTGCCGGGGCGCAAGATGGGTCACGTCACGCGGCTGTTCCCGCGCGGGGCGTTGCCGGGCGATTTCGGGGTTGAGGCGGCGTTGGGGAAGCTGGCGTAGGGACGCGTTCCGCAAGGGTTGTGGTTCGGCGTGTCGCCATTCGACTGTCGGGCCGTTGATTTTTTTGGCTCTGATAGCGTTCGTTGTTGGCATCCAGGTTGTTTCGGTTTCGTAGGAAAATTTGGTTCGTTTGTGCCAGATGCTTGACAGTAATAAAGCGGACACGACGGGTATTTCCGGGTGGCTTTCAACCGTTGAGGCAGAACGATTTACGCTGCCATTACGTCAGGGCTTCGGTTTCGACGGTGGCTCGATCGATGCATGGTGATGGACGATCTGCCAAACACCGCCTCGGAACTGATAGATGAAAGTATATCGCGCCTTGACGGTTTCATCGGGCGAGTGCAGTTGGAAAGTATAAAGACCGGTGTCGTAAGCGATATTGGACCCGCAGAAGATTGTCCGCTTCGATTCGTCGATCGTCGCCTTTGGTGTGCGTTTGACGAAGTCGGAGAAGTATTTTGCGAATTCAGGCCCGCTCCCCTTTTTGTAGGGACCAACCTCCAACGTCGGCAACAGCGTGGCGCCATCGCCGTATAATACAACCGGCCCCTCGCCCCGGGCTGACAGGGAAGTGTTCCACTTCAGGAAGAAGTTTTTGACGGTCTCTTTTTGTTGGGGCGTGCAGGTTTCGGGTTGGGCTGGCGAGCGGGCGCTGACCGACACCGGTGCAGCCAGCATGGACGCCGCGAACCCGGCACATGCGATGATGCTGGATCTTTTGTTCATGTCCCGGCCTCTCCCTGTCGCGATCAGCACCGTGATGCGGAATGAATCAGCGGTCAACCAATCGTGTTGGCCGTCTTAATCCGCACCCTTGCGGCGACCCCGGGGTTGCCGCGCTACCCCCCGCCGCCTATCACGCTGCACCAAGGAGTGCGAATGGCCGCTACAGCCGCATTGTCGTCCGACCATCCAGCCTTGGCTGTTCAGGCCGACATTCTGGCGCGTCCGATGACTCAGGCACGCCGCATGGCGGATGCGATCCGCGCGCTGGCGATCGATGCGACCGAACAGTCGAAATCCGGGCATCCGGGCCTGCCGATGGGCATGGCCGACGTCGCGACCGCGCTGTGGACCCGGTTTCACAAATTCGATGCGGCCGATCCGCGCTGGCCCGACCGCGACCGGTTCGTCCTGTCGGCCGGTCACGGTTCGATGTTGCTGTATGCGCTGATCTACCTGACCGGCCATGACGGGATGTCGATCGACGATATCCGGACTTTTCGGCAGTTGCACTCGC
>JAYUEJ010000658.1:0-3742 GCA_043739265.1 Rhodopila sp.
CCTTATGGCTCCAGTTTTAAGTTGCGCACGTTTCTATGGGCGCCGGCCGCCGCGAAGCTCTCGGCCGGAGAGGCCTTCGCGGACGCTTGAAAAAGAGCCAGTCTCCATTTGCGCGGTTGCCCATCGCGCCAGGATTGAAATTCATCCGCGATTGAAATTCATCCGGGAGGCAAGCGTCGATCTCCCGATTGTCCCGGAGCCATCACGGGCGGGCGGGAGAGGCGGTGTCAACGCGGTTTGATATAACACATTTGTTATCCCCCGGGACTGTGGATAAGTCGGTGGAAAAATCCCTGTGAGAACCTCGAAAAGCGCGTGATACCGGCCATTTCGGCACATGCTGAAAGATTGTGCATTCGATTAAGTCATTGATTTATAGCTATGTAACCAATCTGTGAAGGAACTCTGTTAAACTATTGTTAACTATCGCGGCGGCCTGTGGACGGCGTACCGACACCAGGGTTTGCCGGACGCCTCGTTCAGGCCGCCAGCAGATCCGGGGTCACCCCGAACAGGTAGTCGATGTCGTCCGCATCCATTGCGGGCAGCGCCATCGCGTCCTCGCTGAGCGCCAGATTCGCCAGTGCGGCCTTGCGTTCCTGCAACTCCACGATGCGCTCCTCCACCGTGTCGGCGGCGATCAGTTTGTAAACGAACACCGACTTGGTCTGGCCGATCCGGTGGGCACGGTCGGAGGCCTGATCCTCGACCGCCGGGTTCCACCAGGGATCGTAATGGATCACCGTATCGGCGGACGTCAGGTTCAACCCACGGCCGCCGGCCTTCAGGCTGATCAGGAACAGCGGCACCTCACCAGCCTCAAACCGCCGCACCGGGTCCGCCCGGTCACGGGTGTCGCCGCGCAGTTCCACGAACGGGATGTGGGCGGCGGTCAGCACCGGCTTCATCAGGTCCAGCATCGAGGTGAACTGGGAGAACAGCAGGATGCGCCGGCCTTCGGCGATCATCTCGGACACCATCTCCATCAGGTCGTCCAGCTTGCTCGAAGACCCGGTCAGGCGCGCCGACGGCAGTTTGACCAATCGTGGATCGCAACAGACCTGCCGCAGCTTGAGCAATGCGTCGAGTACCAGGATATGGCTCTGCGCCACCCCGCGTTCGGCGATGCCCTCGGTTACCTTTTCATGCATCATCGCCCGGATGGTTTCGTACAGCTCGCGCTGATCCGGCGCCAACGTGATGCGCCGCAGGATCGTGTGCTTTGGCGGCAGTTCGGTGGCGACGGCGGATTTCGTGCGGCGCAGGATGAACGGGCGGATGCGGGTGGAAAGCTGACGGCGGCGGATGGGATCGCCGTCTTTTTCGATCGGCGTGCGGAAGCGGCGGTTGAAGCTTTTGCGCTGCCCGAGCAGGCCGGGCATGAGGAAGGCGAATTGGGACCATAATTCGCCAAGATTGTTTTCGATCGGGGTGCCGGACAGGCACAGGCGGTGGCGTGTGTCCAACCGGCAGACCGCGTGGGTGGCTTTGGCGGAGGCGCTTTTGATCGCCTGCGCCTCATCCAGCACGACCATGTGCCAGGGCAGGGTCGCCATGTCCTCGATATCGCGCGCCAGCACGGTATAGGTGGTGATCACCACATGCACGCCGGTCAGGTCGCGGCGCCGTTCGTGACGATCCAGCCCGTGCAGCACGACGACGCGCAGATGCGGCGCGAAGCGGGCCAGTTCGGCGGACCAGTTCGGCACCAGGGTGGTTGGCACGACCACCAGGGCCGGGCGGTCGAGGCGGCCGGAGTCCTGCTCGATGACGATATGGGCGATGGTTTGGGCGGTCTTGCCGAGGCCCATGTCGTCCGCGAGCAACCCGCCCAGACCGTTTTCCCGCAGGTGCTGCAGCCAGTTGACACCTTGTTGCTGGTAGGGACGCAGGGTTGCGGTGAAACTGGCCGGTACGGGCGCTTCGGGGATCTCGGCGACGGCCCGGAAGCGCGCGACGTTGGCAGCGATGACCGCGCCGTCCTGCCAGCGGGTGGTCAGGACGTCCTCCAGGTCGAGGACGGTGTGCGCGGCGGTGGCGTCCAGCACCATGGTATTGCCGGTGGTGCGGCTGGACGCTTCCATCATGTCCTCGATGACGGCGAGCAGGCGGGCAATGCGTTCGGCCGGCAGCCTGAGAATGCGGCCGTCGTCGAGGCTGGTGACGACGGAACCGTCGATGATGCGTGCCGCATCCATGCCGCCACGTTCGCGCAGGCGCATGAGGATGGGCAGCAAGGGGTGGCGGGCGCCGTCGATCTCGATACCGAAATCCAGTGAGAACGCACCCTGCGACGTATCGGCGACCTGCATGTCGCAGAGGCCGACGGATTCCACCAGGCGCGGGCCGAAATCCTTGTCGATCAGGTTGCGCCAGCCCAGCGCCTGCAACACCGGAAGCCGCTCGGCGACAAACCCCTGCCAGGATTCGGCGGCGTCGCGGCCGCGGAAGACGAACACCAAACGCCCTTTCGCCGCCTGTCCGGTGGCCATCCGCATCTGCACGAGGCCGTCCTGGCGGATGGCGTCCTGGGCGGCGGCCTCGGCTGTGCGGTCCCGGCGCACGAAGACGGGACCTCCGGGGGCGTTGGTGCGGACGAACTGGCGGTCGTCGTCGAACGGGACGGTGGTGCCGTCATAGTCGAATTCCAGCAACAGGGCGTCGAGCTGCTGCATCCGGCCGAATTCGTCCGGACAGGGGAATCGGGTCAGGCGCACGAGAGGGGTCATCGGGCGGTCAACGATGACCTGCTCGGTTATGACCGCCATGTCGGGGCGGCGCTTTGGGGGTTCCACGCGGGCGACCGGGGGTGCCACGAACGCGGGTCTTGGCGGCGCCGCGGGGGCCTGGATGCGGACGCGGGCGACCGCGCCGGTGGTGGCATCGACATACCAGGGGCCGGAATCGGCGACGATGACCCCGGAGCGCGGTGGCAGGGTGGCGGCGGCGGCCGAGGCGAAGAAGCGGGTCTCGCCTTTGATCAGGCGCTTGCCGCCGGCGTGCCAGCGGGCGTGTCCACTTTCGATCAGGGCATCCAGCAGATCGACGACCAGCGTTGCCGCCACGCCGGTGCGTGGCTCGTTGCCCTCACCCAGCAGGTAGGCGAGGTCGCGGAGCTTTGTGTCGGCGTGCTCGTCGCCGGCGATCTCGCGGGGTGTCGTTGGGGTGACGGTGAAGCTGCGCTCCCCAACGCGCATGGTTGTGACGACGCAGGCGTGCGGCGGTTCGGCGGGGGCCAGTTCGAAAATGGTTCGCTGGCGCTCTTTGTCCGGCGGCGCGGCCAATGCGTCCAGGAAGGTCTGCTGTTCGGGTTTGCGCAACTCCGGAAAACGGTCGAGCGCGGCGAATCCAGCGGCGGCCAGATGGGCGCAGCCGGAGATGCGACAGGTGCAATGGTGGTCGAACACCACGCGGCGCCCGAGCAGAGAGGGGGTGATGCGGACCTGGTAGGAGAAGGCGCGGTCCTGGACGGTGGCGATGATGGTGTCGGCTTCGAGTTGCACCTGGACGCCGCCGGCCAGGCCAAGGCCGCGGCCGCGCGTGAGAACGCGGGCGTCGAAGATGCGACTGAGGTCCTGGGACGAGAACGGCGTCGGCATAGGCGGGCGTGGACCTCGGTGCGGTTGGTGGGTGAGAGGGGGGGCCGAGTCGGCCAGCATGGACGCGGGACGCCCAGACGCCCGAATTCGGCACGAAATGCAAGGATTCTGATGCTGGTTGGGGCAGGAAGTTCGGTTTTGAG
>JAYUEJ010000659.1:0-3737 GCA_043739265.1 Rhodopila sp.
CACGGCCCGGCGTGTTGGATGCCCCCCCTCGCTTCCAGTCCGGGTGAAAAAGCTCCGGCCCGAAAGCGTGCCTACTCACTTGTGTGTCGCTTGCCCCCAGAACCCTCCCCCGCTATCCAGGCGCGCATGAACTGGCTCACCGAATACGTCCGACCGAAGATCCGCACTCTGTTCGCCCGATCGTCCGTGCCGGACAATTTGTGGCACCAGTGTCCTGCCTGCCAGCAAATGATCTTTAACCGCGACCTCGCGACCAACCGCAAAGTGTGCGGCCATTGCGGCCACCACATGCGCGCGACATCCACCGAACGCCTGGACTGGACCTTCGACGCGAACGCCTACACCCGGATCGAACTCCCCAGGACCGTCGCCGACCCGCTGAAGTTCCGCGATACCAAGCGCTATGCCGACCGCCTGAAAGATGCCCGCGAGAAAACCCGCTCCGACGACGCCATCACCGTCGCGCACGGCACCATCGGTGGCCAAAAAGCCGTCGTCGCGGTTATGGAGTTCGAGTTCATCGGCGGCTCCATGGGCGCCGCCGTCGGTGACGCCATCGTTGCCGCCGCCCGCCTGGCCGTGCTGCAAAACGTGCCGCTGATCGTGTTCACCGCGTCCGGCGGCGCCCGCATGCAGGAAGGCGCCATCAGCCTGATGCAGATGCCCCGCACCGTCATCGCCACCCGCATGGTCAAAGACGCCGGCTTGCCGTTCATCGTCGTCCTCACCGATCCCACCACCGGCGGAGTCACCGCCTCCTTCGCCATGCTTGGTGATATCCAGATCGCCGAACCCGGTGCGATGATCGGTTTCGCCGGCGCCCGCGTCATTGAGCAGACCGTCCGCGAGAAACTCCCCGAAGGCTTCCAGCGCGCCGAATACCTGCTGGAGCACGGCATCATCGACATGGTCGTCAAGCGCACCGACATGCAGGCGACCCTGGCGCGGATCATCGGCCTGCTGGTTCGGCAGGAGCCGAAGGCGGCCGCGTGAACGACCCGATCGACCAAATCGCCGGCCGCCTGGAGCGGCTGCACCCCAGGCTGATCGACCTTAGTCTCGACCGCCTGCGCACCCTGCTGGCACGACTGGGCCATCCGGAACGGCGCCTGCCGCCGGTGATCCACGTTGCCGGCACCAACGGCAAAGGCAGCACCTGCGCCTTCATCCGCGCCATGGCCGAGGCCGCCGGGCTGCGCGCCCATGTCTATACCTCCCCGCATCTCGTCCGCTTCAACGAACGCATCCGCGTGGCCGGGGCGTTGGTGTCCGATGAACAACTGTTGATTGCGATGGAGCGGATCGAGCGCATCAACGACAACGCCCCGATCACCGTGTTCGAGGTCATCACCGCGACCGCCTTCGACCTGTTCGCCGCCACGCCGGCCGATGTGTGCATCCTGGAAGTCGGCCTCGGCGGGCGCGGCGACGCCACCAACGTCATCGATACCGCCGCATCCTGCGCCATCACCTCGATTTCCCTGGATCACCGCGAATTGCTGGGACCCTCGGCCACGATCATCGCCGGCGAGAAAGCCGGGATCATGAAACCCGGCGTTCCCGTCGCGATTGGGCTGCAAACCGACGATGTTCGGCGGATCCTGCTGGACCACGCCCTGACGCTCGGCGCGCCGGTGCGGCTGCGAGGCCGCGACTGGGACATCGCCCCGACCGAATCCGGCCTCCAATACGCCGACGGATCGGGAACAATCGACGCCCCCGAGCCGTCGCTTCCGGGCCTGTTCCAGCTGGATAACGCCGGCATCGCCATCACCGCCCTGCGCGCGACCGCCCTGCGGCATGATACGGCAGGCCTCGCCCGCGCGGAATGGCCCGCCCGCCTGCAACGACTGCACGGTTCCCTCGCCCGTCTGCTGCCGCCGGACTGGGAGCTGTGGCTTGACGGCGGCCACAATCCCGGCGCCGGCGTCGTCTTGGCCGAACACCTGCTGGGATGGAGCAGCCGCCCGGTGCATCTGGTCGTCGGAATGAAGCAGGCGAAGGACTCCGCCGAGTTCCTGCGGCCGCTTCTCCCCGTCGCCGCGACAGTCTGGGCGGTGCGGGAACCGGACCAGCATGCGGCGTTGCCGGTGGAGGCGATCGTGGCGGCGTCGAATGGTATCGCCCGGCCGGGACCGCGTGTGGCGGACGCCTTGCGCGCCATCCCGCGCACCAAAGTGCCTGCCCGAGTCCTGATCTGCGGTAGTCTCTATCTGGCGGGCGAGGTCCTCAAGCTGGACCAAACGCATTAAGCTGACCCGTTCAATTCCGGCAAGCGGCAAGCCGCCGAACCGCCGGATTGCGTGCGGATTTCGTGCTCGAGCGGTTGGCTGGAACCCGCCAGGTCACCCTTCACGGGTCGTGCAACGGTTTTTTGATCGCTTAACCATCGCCGGCAGGCATCCGATCAGCTCTTTGCGCGTTATCAGCCTGACCGGGGCGGAAAGATTTGATCCCGCCAGCCGGTTTGGTGCGGACCGATACAAGGAAAATTGTATGAAGCCACTCCTGGCTTTGGTTACACTGGCGCTAACGGCGCTCATTTTCGAAGAAAAAGCCCGTCAGGTCGCTGGCGATGCTCAGCAAGCCTGCAGTGGCGTTATGGAACAGGCGCGGGAGGCCACAAGAGCCCTTTCCCACACGGTTGAACGGCAGCCGTTGATCTCGCTGCTGACCGCGGGCGGACTTGCCTACGTCCTGGCTTCGATCATTCCCGGGCGCGGCTAAAAAACTCAATCGAACAAAGGAAACTTTTGATGTCCATTATTGCCTGGCTTATTCTGGGACTTATCGCGGGCTTCATCGCCAGTAAAATCGTCAACAAAAGCGGCGAAGGCATGATGCTCGATATCGTCTTGGGTATCGTTGGAGCATTCGTCGGCGGATTCCTGTTCACCTTCTTTGGCGCCGCACCCGTCACCGGATTGAATATTTACAGCATTGTCGTCGCGGTTGTCGGATCGATCGTTGTCCTTGTGCTTTATCACGCGATCGTGGGACGGCGGGCACTCTGAGCGAAAAACCGATCGCGACCGTCGATCCGGCAGCCCGCTCGGCGGCAGCTTTCCTCGACATCGACCACGATGGGCGAGCCGACACCGGACAGCGTCACGGACGGCATTCCTGACGATCCCCAAAAAACCATTTCGGTTGCCGATCATGCACGAAAGGGCCGGCGCCGCGATAAACGTGTTTGGAGAATGGACACAAAAAAGCCCGGCGAACCGGGCCTTTCTTGTCAGCACCGCCGCCGGAACCGTTTTGAAACGAAACCGCCGGGCGATCAGATGTTGCCGGCGATCCAGTCCTTCAGCTTGCTCTTCGGCAGCGCCCCAACCTGAGTCGAAACCGGTTTGCCGTCCTTGAAAAGGATCAGCGTTGGGATGCCCCTCACCGCGAACTGGTTCGGCGACATCGGGTTGTTGTCGATATCGACCTTCGCCACCGTCAACTTGCCGGCGAATTCACCCGCCAGTTCCTCCAGCGCCGGCCCGATCATCTTGCAGGGGCCGCACCATTCCGCCCAGAAATCGACCAGCACCGGGCCGGTCTTGCTGGCTTCCACCACGTCGGCGGCAAAGCTTTTGTCGGTTACGACAACCGTGTTCGCGCTCATTGTCAGATCCTTGAATTCTATTAGGGCAAAAATGGGACTGTCGTCCGCCCTGGTCAAGCGGCGTCTCGCGCATGCCCGGGTTCGTGCGGATCCAGCATCTCATCCGGCAGGACCGCCACCC
>JAYUEJ010000660.1:0-3735 GCA_043739265.1 Rhodopila sp.
TGCCGTCCTCGCGGATATTTCAGTGATCGAAATAATCCGCCACGGGCATTGCCTTCATCTGATCGGCGACCGCTCGCCCGCTGGCCTTCGCCTTGTCCACACCCAGCACCGCCGCGGCGTTCGTGTTCCAGCACCACGGCAACACCCCGACCAGGCCCTGCGCGGTATCCAACCCGATGGATTTGATGATGTAGTCCTGCATCAACAGACCCGCGAGCCGCACGCCCGATTGGGGGATGCCAAACTCATGCGCCTGTTTGATACAGTTGGACGTGTCATCGTCGGCGTTGGCGAGGCAGATCACTTTCGCGCCGCTGGCCTTCGCCTTTAGCAACGGACTGGCGAAATCGGTGGTTCCCGGAAACGCATAGGTGGACCGGCCCAGCTCTTTGCCGCCCAGTTTCTGAAGCGCGCTCGCGGCGTCGTTGGTCATGGCATGTCCCGAGATGTAGTCGGGCAGGATGAAATACCGGGTATCGGCGTGGTCGGCTATCAATCCAGCCACGGTGCCGTTCGCATTCGCCCACAGGTCGAACGTCCAATGAATCTGGTTCGGCGTGCAGAATTTCCCGCTGAGATCGGCCACCCCGGTGCTGGTGAAAATGACGATTTTGTCCCTCTATTCCACGATCGACCCGACCGCGAGGGCCACTGCCGATTGCGGAATATCGAAGATCGCGTCGACACCATCCTGATCGTACCAGGTACATGCGATGCTGGCGCCGACATCCCGCTTCAGCAGCATATCGCGGACACCATTCCGGCCCCGATATCGGGGTGGCGCTTGTGGAAATTCTCGATCGCGAAGCGCGTGGCCAGCACGTCTCCTAGTCCGGTCGCCTCCGCATAGGGGCCGGACATGTCGGTCATGACGCCGATTTTGAGCGTCTTCCAGGCCTGCGCTTTCGCCCGGTTCGGAGCGAACAGCGTGGTGGAGGCGCCCGCGGCTGTCTGGATCGCGCGGCGGAGAGTGAGTTCGAACATCGTTTTCCTCCTGGGCGGCGAACGCGATATGCCCCCCCAATTATTGCTTGCGGGGGTTTGTGTCCGCCCCCGTCGCGACCTGGTCAGGTCATCCACAGGTTACGGATTGAGCGGGATCAAGGTAGTATCGTTAAGATACAGTATTTATATCCGGGCTGGGTCCAGATGTAATGGCCGGGCGACGCGGTGTTGTCCAAAGGCATGCCGGCGCTCAGCAGCCCTCATTATGGCCGGTGTTGGTCCACCATCGTCATCACTGGGCCTGTCCCGGTGACCGGCAACCGCACGGCGCCGCGAAATGGCCCGGAAAACCGCGATTTCATGCCGCTCCCGGTGCCCGGGACAAGCCCGTGGAGGATGATCAGAATGATATGATTACAGAATGAATACTGCTGATGGGAACGCTTGCATCCTCGCCGGATAATCTTACAAAACTGCGCGGTGCGGTGGGTTCGCACCGGGGGAAACCGTCAATGCCACGCAAGACCACGCGCCGATCGCTTTTGGCCGCTTGCGGCGTCGCCGCCTTTGGCGCGCCACCCTTTATCTCGAGCGGCCTCGCCGCCGCGGATATGATCCGGATCGGATGTTTGACAGACCTTAACGGACCCTACGCGGATCTGGTCGGCAAAGGAGTCGTCGGCTCGGTTAATCTGGCGATCGAAGATTTTCATCGCCAGCACCCGGACATCGCGGTCGAATTGGTGGTCTCTGACTTCAACCTGAAGCCCGACTCCGGGCAGATGATCGCGCGCGGTTGGATGGACAATGATGGTGTCGATGTCCTCATCGATATGCCGCTTTCAACCCTCGCACTCGGTTTGGTTCCGGTATTGGAAGAAAAAAACAAAGTCGGCCTGATGACGTCCCCGGGCACGAGCGACCTGACGCGCGCGTCCTGTGGACCGAATCATGTACATTTCGCGCCCGGCACTTATTGCCTCGCGGCCTCGCTGGTGAAGGCGATCCTGCGGCGCGGCGGTGACACGTGGTTCTTCATCTTTCCCGACTACGCTTTGGGCCGGTCGATGGTCGCCGACGCCACACCGGTGGTCACGGCGTCTGGCGGCAAAGTGCTTGGCAGCGTGGCACATCCGTTTCCGGCTCAGGGTGATTACTCCAGCTATTTGCTGGCGGCGCAGGCGAGCGGCGCGAAGGTCATCTGCATTTGCAGCGCCGGGACGGAAGCCGGCGATACGCTGAAGCAGGCGCACGAATTCGGTTTGGTCGGGAAAGGACTGATCCTGACCGCACCGTTCCTTGGCGATAGCACCGTCCGGGCGATCGGGCTGGATGTGGCACAGGGGATTTATTGGTCCACGCCTTTCTATTGGGACCGCGACGCCGGCACGCGCGCTTTCGCCGCCAGGCTCGAGGCGCGGGTCGCCAATCGGCGGCCCAACAAAGAATGCGCCGCCGCCTATTCCGGGGCGCTGCATTACCTCAAATCCGTCGCGACGCTGGGCATTGGCCGTAAGCAAGACGGCCGCGCGGTGGTCGCACATATGAAGGCGAACCCGATTGAGGACACGCTATTTGCGTCATCCGCCATTCGGGCCGATGGTCAGGTTATGCGGGATATGCTGCTGCTGGAGGTAAAACATCCAGCCGCATCCACGGGCCCATGGGACACCTGCACGATCATGGGCACCTTGCCCGCCGATGGGCTTTATGCGCCGCTCGGTACAAGCGGCTGCAAGCTAATCCACGCCTGAAGGAGGTTCCGTTGCGCACTCAAATCGCCGAGAGACTGGGCTGCGACGTTCCGATCTTCGCATTCTCGCACTGCCGGGACGTGGTGGTGGACGTAACCAGGGCCGGCGGCTTTGGTGTGCTCGGCGCGGCGACCTTCGCGCCCGACCAACTGGAGGCCGAACTCCGCTGGATCGACGACCATGTCGGCGGCCGGCCCTACGGCGTCGATGTCCTGATTCCAACCAAGTACGATCATGAAGCCGAGGCGTCATCGGGCGATCCGGCCCTGTTGATCCCGGAGGCCCACCGCGCCTTCATGGCCCGCCTTCTGGAAGCCGAGGGTGTCCCGGACCTGCCGCCGGACGAGCGTGCGCGCATCCACAAGGACATCGTCGAGGGCCGCGGCGCGATGACCCCGGACGGCGCCAGGCATCTCGTGCAGGTCGTATTGCGCCATCCTCAGGTGAAACTGTTGGTCAGCGCTCTGGGCGCGCCCCCCGAGGATATCGTGACAGAATTGCGCCAGCGCGACATTCTGTTGGGGGCGCTGTGTGGTAAACCGGCCCATGCTGTCCGGCAACTGAAGGCTGGGGTGCAATTGATCGTCGCGCAGGGAACCGAAGCGGGCGGGCATACGGGGGAGATTTCCACCCTCGTCCTGGTGCCCCAGGTGGTCGATGTCTGCCCACCGGACGTCCCGGTGCTGGCCGCCGGCGGTATCTGCCGGGGCAGCCAGATCGCGGCCGCATTGGCTCTGGGCGCACAAGGCGTCTGGTGCGGCACGATATGGCTGGGAACCCGGGAGAGCGAACTGACACCGTTCGAAAAGCAGGTGCTGTTCAACACCAGCACGGACAACGCGGTCCGCCGCCGTGTTCGCACCGGCAAGACCGTGCGCCTGACCAAAAGCCGCATGTCGGAAGCGTGGGAGCAGCCAGGCGCGCCCGGATATCTGCTGCCGCCGCTGCAAGGTATCCTTTACAATGAGGCGCATGCACGGATTGTCCGGGCGGAACGGGCCGATTTATGCTCGATTCCGGCAGGGCAGGTAGTGGG
>JAYUEJ010000661.1:0-11182 GCA_043739265.1 Rhodopila sp.
TTCCGGCGTTCGAGGCATTACGCAAAGCCGGAAAAACCCGGTTCCTGGGTATCACCGCGATCGGCGACACCACGGCGTTGCAGCAGATCATCGATGCCGAAGTGATCGACAGCGCGCAGGTCAGTTACAACATGCTCAACGCTTCGGCCGCGGTCGCGTTGCCGCCAAATTACCCGGCGCAGGACTACGGCCGGTTGTTCGATCATACAAAAAAGGCTGGAGTTGGCGTCGTCGGTATTCGCGTCCTCGCCGCTGGGGCATTAACCGGTTCGGCTGACCGCCACCCCACCGCCAGCCCACCGCCCGAACCCATCGGGTCTGGCCACACCTACGCCATCGACCTCCAACGCGCCCAGCGTTTGATGCCGTTGGTGACTGAAGGTTTTGCTTCCAGTCTGGCTGAGGCAGCAACTCGTTTCGCTATCACGCATCCGGCGATGGGGACCATTCTGGTCGGTATGGCCACGATCGGTGAATTCGAGGACAGCCTGGCCGCCGTGCTGAAAGGCCCCTTGCCGCAAGCCGCGCTGGACCGGTTGACTGCGCTGACCGGCGGTTTTTCTGGAGAACACCGTTGAAGCGCGTTCTGTTACTGCTGGCGACCCTGAGTACCGTTGCTCATGCGGAAGTTCCCGAGGTGCGTATCGCCCGCCAGTTTTCGATGGGCTACCTCCAGCTCAATATCATCGAGCATGAGAAACTGATCCAGAAACATGCGGCCGAGCTGGGAATTCCTGAGGTCAAGGTGACTGCCTACCGGTTCAACGGACCGTCGGCGATGAACGACGCATTGTTGTCTGATAGTATCGATGTCGTATCGGGCAGTCCGCAGGGGTTGCTGACGATCTGGAGCCGCACGCGGGGTTCCGCTGGGGAAGTGCGGGCGTTGAGCGCGCTGGCGACGCTGCCTTATGTGCTGAACACCAACGATCCGACGATCAAGACGATCGACGATCTGGCCCGCTGCAAGAAGATCGCGGTGCCATCGGTAAAAGTATCGGCGCAGGCGGTGACGATCCAGGCGGCGGCGGCAAAGGCCTATGGGATTAAGGAATTTTCCCGTTACGATCAATACACGATTTCCATGTCGCCCCCCGACAGTACCATCGCGCTGCTGTCCGGAACGGCCGAGATTGCCTGCAACTTCGCGGTTCCGCCGTACATGCAGCAGCAACTCGGACACCAGTCCATCCACACGGTATTGAATTCGTTCGACGTCTGGGGTGGACCAAATACGTTCACGACGGTTTATATGTCGTCGAAGTTCCGGACAAAAAATCCCGTGCTGTTCAAGGCGATCTACGCCGCGTTGCAGGACGCCACGGCGCGGGTGAACGCCGATCCCGAAACGGCTGCGCGTTACTGGATCGAGGATGGGGAGTCGAAACTGCCGCTGGATTTCGTGACGTCGATCGCGACCGCGCCCGGCACCACCTGGACGATGGCGCCGCAGGGCACCGAAACGGTGGCCGCCTTCATGAACGCGGTTGGATCGATCAAAGTGAAACCGGCGTCCTGGAAGGACTATTTTTTTCCGGAGGCATACGATCTGAAAGGATCGTGACCGGGGCATCATCCCTCCCGCGGGGCGTCATCCGCGGGAGGGAGCAAGCCTGATGCACAAACGTGTGTCAAACGTACAGCCACGGCCCGATGACTACACCCCGAGTCGGTAGAAGCGCGAAGCGGTGCCGCTGAACAGGGCGGTTTTTTCCGCGCCCGAGGCGCCCTTCGCCAATATTTTGCAGGCGTTCCAAAAGGCGGCGTAACCATAGGACCCTTTGTCCACCGGGAAGTTGCTCTCGAACATGCAGCGAGCGGCGCCGAACGCCTCGATGCAGGTCTCCACGTAGGGTTTCCAATTGGCGGCCAATTCAGCCGAGGAGGGTGGTTCCGTTTTCGTATGGAAATCCCAGCCGTTGATGCGCATCGCCATCCCTCCGATCTTGACGACGACGTTGGGACAGGCAGCCAGGGACTTGATGGACTTCGACCACGCGGCAAACACCTCGGCGCGCTTGCCTGCGTATGATCCGATCGCCAGCGGGCCGCCGACATGGTTCAGGCAGATACTCGTGCCCGGAAAGGCCTGCGCCAGAGCGGCCAGATCGCCCAATTGCGGATGATACAACCACGCATCGAACGACAGGTTCAACGGCGCCAGGCAGGCGAAGCCACGTCGGAAGGTTTCGTCATACATCAACCCGGGGGGAGGCGTGTAGGCGGGGTTCATCAGGGTCGGATCCGCATCGTAGGCGGTGATGTGCCGGATGCCGCGAAACCGGTCGCCGCCGGCGCGGATATGTGCCTCCAGCACGTCGCGGGATCGTTCGCCGTTGCGCAGATCGACATGGCCGACGATGCCGGCGCAGATCGCGGTCGGTCCATAACCGCCGGATGCGCTCATGGCGGCGACGCCGTTGACGAATTCGGTTTCGCCCACGGGCCGCAACGCCTCGGGACCAGCGGCGCGGTGCATCGCGCGGCATTGCACGAACACGGTCGCAACGATGTTGTGGCCGCTGTTGGTGTCGGCCAGCAGGTCATCGAGCAGATAAAGCCAGCCCGGCCGTTCCCAAAGATGATGATGCGGATCGACGATCGGCAGTTCCGGCTCCAAAATGGTTTCGGTTCGCCGAGCCAGCCAGTCGTTACGGACGGGAATGTAGGGGCTGTGAGTCGTCGTGCTCATGTGGAGGTTTCCCTTTACCCGATGAATTTGACCAATTTTCCCGCCGGTGCGCCCAGGATCTCGTCATCGCGCATGACGATCTGGCCGCGGACGATGGTGGCGATTGGCCAGCCGGTCACCTGCATGCCGGCGAAGGGGGTCCAGCCGCAGGGCGAGGCGAGCCACGATTCCTCGATCCGCCGTTGCTGCTTCATATCGACCACGGTGAAGTCGCCGTCATAGCCAGCCGCCAGACGGCCTTTGCCGACGGCGCCGTAAACCCTGGCCGGACCGGCGCACATCAGATCGACCATGCGGGCGAGCGATAGGCGCCCGGCGTTGACGTGATCCAGCATGATCGGCACCAGGGTTTGCACGCCGGTCAGGCCAGCGGGGCAATCCGGCCACGGCAGTCGTTTCTTATCGCGCGGGTGCGGTGCGTGGTCCGATCCGATCGTATCGACCGTGCCGTCGTTGATCGCCTGCCACGCCGCATCCCGGTGTTCCCGCCCGCGGATCGGCGGGTTCATGACGCCGAACCCCTCCAGCCGTTCGTAGCAATCGGGGGCGACCTGGGTCAGGTGGTTGACCAGCACCTCACACGTTGCGATGTCGCGGTAATCTTGCAAATACGCCAGTTCTTGCGCGGTCGAAACGTGCAGGATATGCGCCGGGCGGCCGGTCTTGCGGGCCAGCGCCATCAGGCGGCGGGTGCCCAGGAAGGCACATTCCTCGTCACGCCAGACCATATGGTTGGAGTAAGGATCACCCGATTTGAACATCGGCTTGCGCGATTGCAGGCGGTATTCGTCCTCTGAATGAAAGGCGATGCGGCGGCGGCCGGACCGCATGGCTTTTTCCAGGTGCTCGTCGTCCTCGATCATCAGATCGCCGGTCGAACTGCCGGCGAAAATCTTGACGCCGCAGACGCCGCGGCCGGTCTCCAGTTCGGGCAAAAACGGAATATTGGTTTTCGTGCCGCCGACGTAGATGCCCATGTCGCACCAGGCGACGGTCTCGATATACTCTTGCTTCCAGGCCAATCGTTCCGCATCGACGATGGATGGCGTGGTGTTGGGCATATCGAACACCGCGGTCAGGCCGCCCAGGATGGCACCCCTGGTGCCGGTGGGGATGGTTTCGACCGCCTTGTCGCCGGGATCGCGCAGGTGGACATGCGGGTCGATCAGGCCAGGCAGGACGTGCAGGCCGGTGGCGTCCAGTATCGTGTCGGCGGTGGCGTCCGAACCGACGCCCATGGCGGCGATCTTTCCGCCGCGCACGCCAATGTCGATGGCCTCGGACCCCCATGGCAGGATACAGGTGCCGTTGCGGATCAGAAGGTCGAAATGCGCGGGCATTGGTGGTCCTTTCCTGGTTCGGCGCGATACTATCACTGAACGGCCGCGGTGGTCATGCCCCTTGGGCGTCAGCGCGATGACAGCCGGGACGCTCGGGTGTAGCCTTGGGTCAAAGCGCGGAGGAACCCATGCTCACTCAGGCCCAGATCGAGGAATACAACGAGGTCGGTGCGATCGTCGTGCCTGACGTGCTGACGCCGGAGGAGGTTCGCAGCCTGTCCGCCGTCACCGACGGTTTTGTCCAGCGGGCCAGGGGACTGACCGCGCATACCGAAATCTATGACCTGGAAGACAGCCACTCGGCCGAAAATCCGCGGGTCCGGCGCATCAAGGCGGCGCATCTGCATGATCCCGCCTACGCCAGGTTGTCGCGGCACCCGAAGATCATTTCTGTGCTGCAAGCCCTCTGGGGTCCGCATATCCGTTTCGACACCGCCAAGCTGAACATGAAGTGTGCCGGCTTCGGCGCGCCGGTGGAGTGGCATCAGGACTGGGCGTTCTACCCGCACACCAACGACAACCTTGCAGCGGTCGGCGTCAGCTTCGACGACATGGCGATGGAAAACGGCCCGCTGATGATTATCCCCGGCAGTCATAAGGGGCCGACCTTCGACCATCACGCCGACGGGGCGTTCTGCGGCGCGATGGACCCGGTTCGGAATGACATCGACTATCGTAAGGCCATTGCGCTGACGGGCAAAGCCGGGTCCATCACCGTGCATCATGTCCGTGCCGTGCATGGATCGGCACCGAACGTGTCCGGGCGGGACCGGCGACTGATGTTGTTTCAATACCGAGCGGCGGATGCATGGCCGATTCTGGGTTTTTCGGGCGGCATCGAGAGTTTCGACGCGCTTATGGTCGCTGGCCAATCGCAGCAACCAAGGCTGGCCGCCGCGCCGGTGCGCCTGCCGCTGCCACCGGCTGTTCTGCAAGGGTCGTTGTATGAAAACCAGAAGGGGATAAAGACTCGTTACTTCGATACGGTTCCGGCGCAGTAAGCCGCGACGCTGGCGCAACGGCCGTCGGTACGGTGCGTCAAAAACCGAACGCGGCGATGACGCTCAGGATTGCCGGCACGCCGATTGTAACTCAGAGTCGACCACGGTGCTTTGTCCAGACTATCGTCGCCGCCAGCCAAACGCTTTCAAGAGGAAACCAACATGTCCGTCCGCAACGTCGCCCGGGAGAAACTGGAGCAAGGGCACCTGTCCCTGGGGGTCGGTATCCGCATGACGCGCAGTGTGGAAGTCGCCAAGATGATGGCCACCGCCGGGTTCGACTGGCTGTTCCTGGACATGGAGCACGGCACGATGTCGCTGGACGCCTGCGCTCAGATTTGCACTGCCGCTCTTGACGCCGGCATCGCGCCGATCGCGCGGGTGCCGAATGGGCAGTATTCGATTGCCACACGGGCGCTGGACAATGGCGCCATGGGCATTGTCATGCCGCATGTGGATACCGCCGCCGAGGCGCGCGAGGTCGTCGCGAAGTTGAAATATCCCCCGATCGGCCATCGCTCGGTTGGCGGCTGGGGGCCGCATTACCAGTTGGGTCACCTTAGCACCGGCGATGCGGTAACGGCGCTGAACGCGGCCAATCTGACGGTGGTGATGCTGGAAACCCCGACGGCGATCGCCAACGCGGCGGAGATCGCGGCGGTGCAAGGTGTCGATGTGCTGCTGATCGGGTCGAATGATTTGTGTGCCGAAATGGGTATTCCGGGTGATTTCGGCAACGACCGGCTGGCGGAAGCATACGCCACGATGATCGCCGCCTGTGCGAAACACAACAAGTTCCCCGGCATGGCGGGCATCTACAACGAGGCGATCATGCCCCGTTACATCGAGATGGGTGCGCGGTTTATTCTGGCCGGCCAGGACGGGGGATTCATGATGGCGGGCGCCCATGCGCGAACGGGATTCATGCGCAAGACGCTGGGGAAGTAGGGACAGGGGGTGCCGGTGGCATCATCCACATCATCGCGGCCAGCCTGAAAAATATGCCAACGACCTGCGAACAATTGGGGCACCTAACCGGGTTGCCGTCGGTCCGTTGGCATCGTATGCCAAGATTAGATTGACGACGGGGCGATGAGTGGCATGACCTCCTCTCCAGTAACGCAACTCGCTGACTTATTGCGCAAGGCGAACCGCCCCGGCGACTTTTACGCATTCGGAACAACCGAGTTGCTGCCTCCATCGCTCTCGGTGGACGGGGTCGGTTCCATCGCGCTGCCGCTGCTGCCGGTGCAGGCGGACCAACTGGTCGCGGTGGCGGAGCGCGCCCCGTACGGCCGCGGCCGCGATACCATCATCGACACATCGGTGCGCAACTCCTGGCAGATTGGTCCGGATCGCGTGCATATCGGCGGCCGTCACTGGCCGCGGACCCTGGCCACGATGGTTGCCTCGGTCGCCGAAGGATTGGGCGTCGGCGATCCGATCGAGGCGGAATTCTACAAAATGCTGATCTACGACGAGGGAAGCTTCTTCGTCAGTCATCGCGATACCGAAAAGACCGCGGGGATGTTCGCCACTCTGGTGGTCGTGCTGCCGTCGTCCTGCACCGGTGGCGCACTGGTGGTGCGGCACAAGGATCGTTCCGTGAGCCTGGACCTGCGGACCGAGGACCCGGCCGAGGCGTCATTCGCCGCCTTCTACGCGGATTGCCTGCACGAGGTGCTGCCGGTGACCGCCGGATGCCGCCTGACCCTGGTTTACAACCTGATCCGCCGCGGCAAGGGCAAGGCGCCGCAGCCGCCGGACCATACGAAAGAGCAAGATCAGGTCACGGCCTTGCTGCGCGGCTGGCGTGGCCAGTTGGACGTGGACGGCGCCGGTGAGGACTCCGTGCCGCGGAAGCTGGTCTATCCGCTGGAGCACGCCTACACCGCGCCCGAACTCGCATTCTCCAGCCTGAAGGGTGCCGATGCCGCCGCGGCCGGCGTGCTGAACGCGGCGGCATCGCAAGCCGATTGCGCACTGCACCTCGCCTTGGTGACGCTGGAGGAGTTCGGCTCCGCCGAATACGGCGAGAACCATGGCCGCCGCCGTCGCTGGTCGCGTGACGACGATGACGAAGACGACTTCGAAGTCGGCGAAATCGACGACTGGAACATTGCTTTGTCGGACTGGCGTGCCGCGGACGGCAATCCGGTGTCCTGGGGCGAAATTCCGGTCACCGACGATGAGCTTTCGCCGCCCGACCCGTTCCATGCCCTGGACCCGGACGAACTGCATTTCGAGGAGGCCAGCGGCAACGCCGGGATTTCGTTTGAGCGGCGATACCGGCGTGCCGCCCTGGTCGTCTGGCCGAACGATCGCGGCCTCGCGGTTCTGACGCAGGCGGGTCTCGGCGTGACCGTGCCGCATTTGCTCGATCTGGCGCGGCGTTGGGCTGCCGTCGGGTCCGATCTCGGCTCGCCGGTCTGGCAGCAGGCGCATCAGCTTGCCGGCCATATGCTCGACACCTGGCCAGAGCACGGCGGCGGCCATGCGGCGGACAATGCGGACAGCCCCACCACCGGCATGCTCGCGGCGCTGACCACGCTGGGCGACAAGGAGCGCATCGCCGCCTTCCTGACGCAGGCGGTCGGTGTGGGTAAGGGATTTTCCAAACGTGACAACCCGGCGGTCATTGCGGCGCTGCGGCTTTTTCCGCCGGATCGAGCGGCAGGGCTGGTCGCGTCCATCGTGACCGGAAATGCCGCGAAACGGTCTGCCGCCTGTGCCGATCTGCTGGCGCGGGCGTCGGCTGCTCCGCCGCTGCTGCCGTCGGCCGCATTGCATGATCCGGCGGCGACGTTGCTCGCCATGATGCCGCGTAGCGCGGCGGGTGCGGCAGCGACCGACTGGTCGGGGCGAAGCGAACCCGTCGAGGCCGGCTTCGTAGCCGACCTGCTGACCGCGCTGGGTGCGATCGATGCGAAGGTGGTGGATCGGGCGGTGAAGCAGATACTGGGCGATCCGAAAAAATTCGGTTTGGATGCGATCCTGGTGCCGGCGGCGCTGATGCTGCGCGCTGCCCCTGGTGCAGAGCGGCCGGCGGTGGCGGGTCTGCGGGTTGCCTGCCTGGCGCATCTGCGCGAGCGTATCGCATTGCCGCTTGCGCCGCCGGACGATTGGCAGCGACCGAGTACCGTGGGGTGTCGATGCCCGCGATGCAGCGAGTTGAGTCGTTTCCTCGCCGATGGCAAGCAGAAATCCTGGACACTCCGCGCCGCTGAGCCGGATCGCAGTCATGTCGAGGGCATCATCCGAACCGCCAGGTGCGATGTCGATACCATAACGGAAACGAAGGGGCGACCGTATAGCCTGATATGCACCAAGAACCAGGCGAGCTATGAGCGTCGGGTGGCGCAGCGCACGCATGATCTGCGGCATGAAGCGCGTCTTGCCTCCTGATCGCGTCTGCTTTGCGGCGGTTACGGACGGTCATACTCGACCCCCGTCCAGTCACTCCGCCGGCTGCACCACCGCTTCATCCGCCCGCGCCGAGACCCTGGCGGACCCGGCGCAGAACAGGCTGAGCAGCAGGATGACCGCGACCAGGACCAGAACCAGCTCCGGGTGGCCGCGGTCGATCAGCATGCCGAACGGCACCGGCGTGATAGCACCGCCCAGCGGCAGCCCCGCACTGACGAATCCGAACACCTTGCCGATTTGCCCCGGCGGTGCGGCGTCCTTCAGCATCACGTCGCGTGGAGTCCGGCTGGCACCCAGCGCCAAACCGGACAGGAAGGTCATGCCGACGATCGCCATCGCCGGCAGCGTCAGCCAGTCGATCCCGACCATCAGCAGTGCCGACAGGATCGTCAGTCCGGTAACGAACGGCAGGATGTGCCGCTTGAACGTGTCGGCGAACCAGCCTCCCACCAGCACCCCCGACGTGGACCCCAGCATGTAGGCGGTCAGCGCCATGGCCGCGACCTTCAGCTCGATCCCCTTGACGGTGTGCAGCACGGTCACCAGCCAGGACTGCACGCCGCCGCCGGCCATGGCACCGAGCATGAAGAACATGAAGAACAGGATCATGGTGCGGGAGGTGAGCAGGTCGCGGGCGGACATCGTCGCCGCGCCGTGGGCTGCCTCGCGGACCTGATCTTTCAGGATGCGGCTTTGCAGCAGGATCGACACAACCACCGGCAGCCCCAGCAATCCGACGATCATCAGCGTTTCCCGCCAGCCGACCAGAGCCATCAGGAACGCCGCAACCGGTGGCCCGGCCGAGAATCCCAGGTTTCCGCTGAAGGTATGCAGGGCGAACGACCGGCCCATCCGCTCTTTGTCCACCGATCCGGACAAGATTGCGTAATCGGCCGGGTGGATGACCGAATTGCCGACTCCCGACAGAGTCGCCAGCGCCAGGATCTGCCAGAACGACGTCGCCAGGCCCATGCAGGTCAGCGACAGCGACATGATCAGCGTGCCGCCGATCAGGAACGGCCGAGCGCCGTATTTGTCCACCAGGAAGCCGACGGGAGTCTGCAACAGCGCCGTCGTTCCGGACATCAGCATCAGCGTCATGCCGAGTTGGGCGAAGCTGACATGGAAGGTGTCCTGCCAGGCCAGGAACATGGGCGGCAGGCACAGCACGTAGAAGTGGGACAGGAAATGTCCGTTGCCGATCAGGATATTGACGCGGGTTGTGCGGCTCAGCGCCATGCGGAAGTGGCCTTCGGTGAGTAGTGCGTGATTCTGTCGGTGCATGCGTCACGGGTCAAGGAATTGATCCGCCCGAGTGACCGTTATCGCTTCGTTGCAATCGTTGGGGGGCATCTGCATTGGCGGGCGGCGCCCGGGGGACGGGGCGGTTTCGTGAACCCGGCGGGTCAGCGGAATTGGCAGACTATGCCAATAATGGTAGTGGTGATGCCGACCCAAATGGAGGCCCCCTAATGCCAACGCGTAACGTCGTGCTGACGGAGCACCATGAAAAGGTTATTGCCGGACTGGTATCCTCTGGCCGCTATCAGAACGCGAGCGAGGTTCTGCGCGAGGGGGTGCGACTGATCGAGGCGCGCGATTCGCGGGACGCAGCCAAACTCAAGATATTGCAAGAGGCCGCTCGCGCCGGTTTTACGGATTTCGACGCAGGCCGCTTTCTGGAGCTTGAGGGTGACGCGATCGAAGAAACGATTGGCGAGCTCGGGAGTCAGGCCCGATCGCGGGGCCGTGGCATTCAGTCATAGGCATGGTTCGGCTGCTTCTATCCGCCTTGGCCCGGGCGGATATCGTGAACCTGCTGGCATGGACGGCGCAGCGTTTTGGCGATCAGGCACAGGTGCGTTATGAGCGATTGCTATCGAAGGCATTGTACGACCTCAGCACCGAACCGCTCCGGCGCGGAAGCGCAGCCAGGCCAGAGCTCGGCGACGATGTCCGGAGTTACCATTTGCGGCACAGCGGAGATGGTTCCGACGTTGCGCGCCCAAGGCATCTGATTCTCTACAGGATCGCCTCGGGGGCGATCGTGGAAGTCGGACGCGTTTTGCACGACGCGATGGAGTTGGAGCGCCACGTCGATTTCGATTTTCCACCGTAGCTGTAACTTGACCCAAGCGCCGATTCCCCAAATCCACCACAAAACGTCACGAACCCACCCGGCGCGGGTTGCGTGCCTCCATACCCCATGTTAGACGCCCGGCGCCGGTTCGGCCGGCCGGTCCCGACACTTGTCCGCTCCCCCAGGGGTGCGGACCAACAAATGGAAACGCCCGTGGCCTCTACGGCGACGACAATCTCATCCGGCGGTGGTCTCACCGACCGCTACGCCGCCGCGCTCTATGCGCATGCGGACGAAAACCATGCGCTCGACACCGTGGTGCTCCAGATGGAAAACCTCGGCCGGATGATCGACGGCAGCGCCGATTTCCGCCGTCTGTTGGAATCGCCCCTGATCGACGTGAAATCGGCCACCGCCGCCGCCCAGGCCGTGTTGGTGAACGAAGGCTTCGGCAAGGAAGTCCGCGATTTCGTCGGCGTCATCTCGGTCAACCGCCGCCTGCGCGCCCGGCGCGACATCGTCAGTGCCTTCGCCACCCTGGTGGCCCAACGGCGCGGCATCGTCACCGCCCACGTCGCCACGGCGCATCCCCTCAATGACGTGCAACGCCAGCAGCTCCGCGCCCGCCTGATCGAGGCCGGCT
>JAYUEJ010000662.1:0-3715 GCA_043739265.1 Rhodopila sp.
ATCCGCTGCTTGATGTCCTGTTCTACCCCGGTGAAGGTGGTTTGGCGAATCAACTCGGCCGTAATGAAGCGTTCTTCCTCCGGCTTGATCGCGACGCAATGGCCGGTGTGGTTCAGCAGATAGCGTGCGTCGGCGGGTTCGAACTTGCGCGCCGCCTCGACGTAGCCCTGCAAGACATCCTTTACACTGTCCGGCACCGGGGATGTGTTGAGCCATCCCTCCATGTCCACATCCGCGGCGCGATGCAGCAGCACCGCCGCGCGTGGACCCGCTTCGGCGCGGACCCGTGGGCTGTCGAGGGTTTCGCCATCCCGCAGCAGGCAGCCCCAGACCCAGGCGGAGGCATACAGGTCGCTGCCGGGCCGGCCGCTGTCGGTCCAGGTTTTCCGCATGCCGTTCAGGGCGGCCAGGCCGTCATCGACGCCGGACATGACTGTTTTCCACGCCGCGCCGTGGCGGGCGGTCATTTGCCGGCCCTTCGGCCCCAGCGCGGAGATATGCAGCCGGACCGGGTCCTTGATGTTGATCAGTCCCAGTTCAGGGTTGAGGAATTTGATCTTCTTGCGGATCCCGGGATCGACCTCGGCTTCGGTCATCTCGCCGTTCAGCAGGGCGTAAACGACGCGGATATACTCCTCCATATCGGCCAGTTTCATCGCCCCCAGCCCCATGGCTCGGCGCGCTGAAAAACCGGTGCCGACGCCGAAATCGATCCGGCCGGGCGCCATGCCGTTCAGGGTCGCGAAGGCGCAGGCGGTGACGGCGGGAATGCGGTTGGTCGGCACGAGCACGCCGGTGCCGAGGCGAATGCTACGGGTTTTCAGCGCCGCCGCGCCCATGGCGACGAACGGATCGCCCACCAGCATCTGGGTGTCGTAGAACCAGGCGTGGGTGAAGCCGAGTTCCTCGGCGCGCTGGGCTACTTTCCAACTGTCGTGGGCTGTTGGAATGCCTATGCCGAACTCCATGTGCGTTGCTCCCCTTGGGTTTTGTGGGGAGCGTATCGTGGGGGGGCGGGGGCGTCGAATCTGGGTTCCGGAGGGCGCGGCTATTGTCCGAAACAGTATAAGGATATGGGCGCTGACAGCGTGGCGTTCGACGCGCTTGCGTTCCGTTATTGTCGGCCGGGGCGGGTCAGATTTGGATGTCGACAAAGCTTGGGCAGCGCACGTTTGAATGCTGGCGTTGGATAGATAGCAGATGGCCCAGAGCTGAAGTTCCGATCGCAATGTGAGGATTCGAGGAAGGCCGCGTCCGAGGGGTGACATGGAGGTGAAAGAACCTGTTCTTAATCGCCGACCGGCCAACTTTCAATTCCGGACATCGCCTGCACAGTGTCAATTGTAGGGGCAGGTATGACGACGTGCCCACGCGGATCAAGAGGTACTCCATAAAGATTGCGGCATAACGGCTCAATGTAGCTTGCATCAAAAGATGTATCTCGAACAACGACCATGTTGAACATGTATGTATTTATCGTGACGATCCTGGTCGCACACCATCGATCGTATTCTCCGCCGGCGATTCTAGTCCTTCCGCATCGAGCTCCTAAGGGTTTCATTAGTTGACCGTTGTTTTTCCTGCTTGGCCGAATTCTGCCAATAAAGATTGCAACATGGGCAGGTGAACATTCGTGCTCGGAGATAATTATCGGCGCATACTGCGCGAGCAACTCGCTGTCGACACGCGTTCCACGGGATGCGTTGTAGGAAATTTTCAGCAACCAGCGGACGAATTTCCCATAATCGTAACTAAACTCAATTTTCTCCGTCGCCCTCTCAAATTTCCCGAAGTGGGAGTCATATAGTTGGCCTGCGTACGCATCCAGAATGCTCAAAGGGCCATTATTGCAGATCGCGCAAACATCTCTAATGATCATATCACCTGAAAAGATTTTTTGTGCGCGCTCCGAATATCTAATTTCATAATTTGTTTTTTCTAGAATGTTTTTCGGCCAAATGTGCTCTCTTGTAGCAATACGCTCGATTTTACAAAAAGCACACGGTTTAGCCATTCTTGATTCCCTTACTCGTCCGTTCGGTCCTACCGCATGATCACCGGCCGGAACTTTAGCTACCTAAGCGCGATTTGTGAAGCAACAAAATAGGAGGCGGCAGGTTAACCGGCCGCTCTTGGCGCATCGTTCACGCCATATGCCGCAGACTGTCACTGTTCTAAGGCACAGCGCCAAAGCAGGACGAAGTGGCCCGCCGTCACCTAGCGCCCCGGTGACACGACGAATAACGCCCGTTGCGCGGTCAGTCGTGCCCACACCGTATTTTTGCAATTTTGGAATGTCGGCGGTGCTTGCGCAGACCTTGAACCCACGATCGCATTACCGGCAGGCTTTTTCCCGATTCTCACGCTGGAGTTGATACGAATGCAGCATCCAGATTGCGTTCGGATTCGTTCCAGTGGCCGCCATCATAGCCATCTGAGCCTCCGCATCTGAGGGGGGTTCAGGATGATAGCAAGCCGCCTGCTGTGGTTGTGGCGAATAGTAAGGCTGGCCGTATTGAGCAGACCGCCCCTGACACCCTGCCGTTGCAAGTAAAGCAATAAGGGGAACCGTCATGGGAAAGCTCGACATGTTTATTGGATAGCCTTCGGAGATATGAACCCACATAAACGCCACCCTAATCCGTTTCGCAACAGCAATCTCGATCATTCATGGATGGTTCCAGGCGTAAGGCCGCAAATGCGCATAATCGGCGGGTTAGCTAGCACCGGTCCGGCTTCGTGTTGCCGCTTGTGTGTCTTCGGATCGGCCGCGATCGCGGCGGGACGGGATCAGCAAAATTGCCGATCGGCTGGGGCTTGGGTAGCCTTCATCCGCGCCGGAGTTGAGAACGTGCTCGACAGCCATGCAACCGGCATGCGTCATTCGATGTCGGCTGGTGGCTCCTTCATGAATTCGTCGAAGGAAGCTAGGTCATCGTCACATGGTGGGTCGCTTGCATCGGAAAGTTTGCGAAGTGAATCGGCAATATCTCGCCGATTGATCGTGCCCATGATCGTGCCCTCATTGCTGATTTCGTACTCCAAAGACCCATTCCAACGATGGAAGCGGGCGTAACCGGGCGCAAACGCGACCGAATTTTTCCGCCCGCTGACCTCATGCTTCGCCAAGGCAACCCTCACATGCTCTAGCTGGGAAAAAAGGATGTGTGTCCTTCGGAGATCCGCAGCGATGCGATCGACCAATTTCGGATCGATGATAACCCTCCGGAGTTGTTCCACGCGCGACTTCCGGCCGGGGTGAAGGTAGGAAAGGTTTTTATCGAGCGCATCGGCTTTCAGCTTTAGGCCGCCGTTTTTCTCAAGTTTTATAACATCTTTTGCGCGCTCGCGCCACGTTCGTAGGATTTCATAGGCGGCGAAAATCCACATTTGCGTTTGTGCAGACAGGAACCCTGTTTCGGGGAACGGCATTAGCTCTTCGTCGAACCGCTTGCGCTGTAGTTGTTGCTCCAGATGCATGATGAACTGATCCACCAGAGACAGGTTGAATGCCTGCATCCGCAGGTACGGGTCATCGCCGAGCAGGGAGAGAGAATTGAATGCCTCGCTCAGTTCAAAGCCGTTGATCTTTTCTGGGTCTCGATAGTCATTTACTTCGTCCATGTCATCCATGTCATCGTCTAATTCCATAGCTCTCGTCTATATCAGAACCGCCCTGCTCGGTAACTATCCTCGTAGCCGTTTCAAATTAGGG
>JAYUEJ010000663.1:0-3712 GCA_043739265.1 Rhodopila sp.
CACAATGGCTCCGCCAAGGAACTGGAGGCGGTTTACGATATTTCGGTCACCGTCAGTGCCGTTCTCGGAAAATCGACAATGCAAGTGTCGCAGCTTCTCAAGCTCGGCCGGGGTGCGGTGGTCGAACTCGATCGCCGGCTCGGGGAAGCGATCGATATCTACGTCAACAACCGCCTGATCGCCCGCGGTGAGGTCGTAATGGTCGATAACAGCCGGCTGGGTGTGACGATGACCGAAATCGTCAAGTCGGAGCGTTGACGATGGCCGCATACGCCGCACCCGGCTTTCTGGTTCCCGACGACCTGGCAAGCACGTTCCCGCCGGATCGAGATGGAACGACTGTCTTTGCGCCAGCCCGCCAGCGGCCGCCGGCGGGCGACGGGCTGATTTATCGCGATGCCGCGATGTTTGAAGTCGTGCAGCGCGCCCAGCGCATCGCCCGGTCGGACGCATCGGTTCTGGTGCGCGGCGAGTCCGGCACCGGCAAAGAGGTCATCGCCCGCTACATCCATCGGAACTCCCCCCGTGCCAATGGGCCGTTCGTTGCGGTCAATTGCGCTGCGATCCCGGAACAACTTTTGGAATCTGAATTGTTCGGATACGAACGCGGGGCGTTTTCCGGTGCGCTGGGACAACGGATCGGCAAGTTGGAGGCGGCCCAGAACGGCACCATCCTGCTGGATGAGATCAGCGAGATGGACCGCCGCCTGCAAGCGAAGCTGTTGCGGGCTTTACAGGAACGTGAAGTCGATCGGATCGGCGGCCGGGCGCCGATCCGGTTGAACGTGCGGATTATCGCAACGACAAACACGGATCTGGAGCAGGAGGTCGTCCGGCAGACGTTCCGCGAGGATTTGTATTTCCGCCTGAATGTCGTTGCGGTTCACCTTCCCAGTCTGCGCGACCGGCCCAAGGACATTCCCGCCCTGGCCGAATACTTCATCGAGAAATACCGGTCGGAGAGCGGGCGGAATTCCCGACAATTGTCGTCAGCGGCATTGGGCGCACTGCTCGCGCATGATTGGCCGGGTAACGTGCGGGAACTGGAAAACACCATCCACCGCGCGCTGGTGCTGACCACGGACAGTCTGATTGGCGTTCGGGCGCTTGAACTCGGGCCGTCGTCCGGTGGTTCACGCGGCGTCGAAAGCCCCGGTGACGTATCGGGATTCGTCGGCCGGAAGCTGCATCTGATCGAACGGGACGTTATCATCGGCACGCTACAGGCGACCGGCGGAAACCGGACAAAAACCGCCGCCATGGTCGGTCTGTCAATCCGCGCCTTGCGTAACAAAATCAGCCTGTATGCGGCGCAGGGTATCGCGGTGCCACCGAGTGCCGCCGCAAGGATGCCATGAAGGGCCTCGACCCTCTGTTCAACGTACTGGCGCCGCTGCGGCGGATCGTTCCGGGTGGCGACGTCGGGCTGGCGTTGTGCGTGCTGTTCCAGCTTTCCATCCTGATCCTGCCCATTCCAACGTTCCTGCTGGACATGGCGCTGGCCCTGTCCTTCATCGCCTCGATCCTGATCCTGCTGGTCTCGCTGTCGCTGGAACGGCCGCTGGATTTCTCCAGCCTGCCAACCCTACTGCTGCTGACGACGATTCTTCGTTTGTCTCTGAACGTGGCGACGGCGCGGCTGATCCTGTCGCATGGCAGCGAAGGTCCTGACGCCGCCGGTCAGGTCGTCGCGGCCTTCGGCACCTTCCTGATGGGCGGCGACGTCGTGGTCGGTGCCATCGTGTTCACCATGCTGCTGCTGGTGAATTTCATCGTCATCACCAAGGGGTCTAGCCGCATTGCGGAAGTTGCAGCCCGGTTCTATCTCGATTCCATGCCGGGCAAACAGATGGCGATCGACGCCGACCTGTCGTCCGGTATTATCGATGAGACGACCGCCCGCATTCGCCGCGCCGAATTGTCGGAAGAGAGCGGTTTTTACGGCGCCATGGACGGCGCCAGCAAATTCGTCCGCGGCGATGCCATCTGCGCCCTGATCATTACGCTGATCAACATCGTCGGTGGCCTGGCGATGGGTGTCTTCCGAGCCCATATGTCGATCGATACGGCGCTATCGACCTTCACCACGCTGACGGTCGGCGATGGATTGGTTTCGCAGATTCCAGCCCTGCTGGTTTCCACCGCCGCCGGCATGGTCGTTTCCAAAGGCGCCATCGAAGGCAAGATGCACGGCAAGCTGGCGTCGCAGCTTGGATCGAATATCAATCCGTTGATGATTGCAGCGGTCGCGGCCGGCATTCTGGCGTTGTTGCCGGGTCTGCCGACCATGCCGTTTCTGCTGGTTTCCAGCCTGGCCGGCGCGGGTGCCTGGCATCGGTTCAACACGCTCAATGCCGAACGCGCCGCCGCGGTGCCGATCGTTCAGCCCCCGGACAACAGCCTGATCAACGTCGCGATGCTGGACGTCGTCCGGGTCGAATTGGGATACGGCCTGCTGGACCTCGCCAGCGGGATGGGTCAGCAGCTTCCCGAACAGATCAAGCGACTGCGACGGGCGCTGGCGACGGATCTGGGCTTCGTGCTGCCTTCGGTTCGCATCCAGGACAATGTTGAGCTCGAACCTTACAATTACGCATTTGCATTAAAAGAGATCGCCGCCGGGACCGGCGAATTGCGTCCTCTGATGATGTTGGCGATCAGTCCGGGCGACGATGCCCGGGCATTGCCGGGCGAACTGACGACGGAGCCGACATTCGGCCTCCCTGCCTGCTGGATCGCGCCGGCCCTGGCGGATCAGGCGCGTTCGGCGAACTGGACCGTGGTGGATCCCGCGACCGTGCTGACGACGCATCTGGCCGAGGTGGTGAAAGAAAACATCGCCGAGTTCCTGTCATACACCGAAACCCAGAAAATCCTGGCCGGCCTGCCGCACGACCAGCAGAAACTGGTCGCCGATCTGGTGCCGTCGGTGATCACCACCGGCGGTCTGCAGCGCGTGCTGCAAATGCTGCTGGCGGAACGAATATCCATCCGCGACATGCCGGGGATCCTGGAGGCGGTGCAGGAGGCCTGCGCCAACAACATGAAATCGGTGACCATGATCGTTGCTCATGTGCGGACGCGCCTGTCCCGCCAGATCAGCGACAGCCTGACCGGGCCGGCCGGATACATGCCGGTGGTTGTTCTGTCTCCCGAATGGGAAGATGCGTTGACCGGGTCACTGGTAGGCCCGCCGGAGGATCGCCAACTTGCCTTGGGCGCGGAAAAGCTGAGGGAATTCCTCGATCGGCTGCGGGTTGTCGTCGATTCCGTCGTTGCGAATGGGGATAAACCGGCCTTGCTGACCAGCATGCAGATACGCATTCATGTTCATTCCATTGTCGATCGAATCCGGTTGAATGTCCCGGTCATCGCTCAGGGTGAGGTGCATCGGCGCGCTCGGGTGAAGGTGGTGGGGACGATATGATGGTTGGTGGGTTTTTTGCATTTTTTTAACCGTCGATGAATGCGATGATATCGTGCGATTGGTCATTGGCCGGGCGTTTGTGGTTTCCAATTTGCTCGGCGCCGGGTTTGTTGAGAAAATCTTCGAAAATGCGCTGGCGATTGAACTGCGTGAGGCTGGATTGTCGGTTCGGCAGCAGCACGGCATCACGGTTCATTATAAAGGCGCCATTATCGGGTCGTACGCCGCCGATTTGTTGATCGAAGATGCCGTTCTGGTAGAATTAAAAGCAGTCAGAGCATTAGA
>JAYUEJ010000664.1:0-11133 GCA_043739265.1 Rhodopila sp.
GGGCCGATTCCCGCGAACACCGCCAGTTCGTCCAGCGTCTCACCCTGAATGATGGTGCTGTCCATGTCGGCGATCAGCAGTGCCTTGCGCCGGCCACGCGCCTTGGTCACGATCGCATCGATCGGTTTGCCGTCGATCGCCGCACGCAGCGCGAACGGGTCGAGCGCTACGGAAAGCGGGATATCGGCGGCCTCCCCCGGTGAGAGGACAACAGGCGGCGCGCCTCGAACCGCGTTGCGGATCTGATTGAGCATCGCGGGAGTCAGACTTGTCGCCTCGCGCTGGGCGACCACGGTGAGGATGAAGGTCATTGCGGCCGGAACCTGACAGCGGGCCATCCGGGGTGCAAGCGAATGCTGGACCGAGACTGGCGTATCGTGAGGGGTATGTCCTCAATATGTGCTTTCTTCTTCCTTTCGGGTCGCGTAACGCGTGGATTGGTGACCGGATTATTCATGGCCTGGTCGTCTGGGCGGCGGCCGGTCCAAGGCTCGGCGCCACGGTAAACGCACTATTTCGGCTCAGCGGGAAAGGATACGCGATGACCAGCCTGACATTGTCGTCCGCCGTGGAGTCCGAAGCGAATGACCAGGCGGGCGCCAGGCCAAAGGCGTCGAAGGACGGTGTGCGGTTCGATCTGGCACAGCGGTCGATGGACTGCCTGAATGTGTTGAAGGTGAAATCCGCGGCGGCATGGTACGCCGAAGTGGTGAGGAACGCCTCGGGCTCGAACGAGGCGCTGATCGAGGCGACCGGAAGCGGCAAGCAGTTTCTCGTCCGCGACGAACACGGTGTTCTGTCACCGTGCAGGCTGTTCTTTTGATCGGTCCCGGCGATGGCTGACTCCGCCACGCGTAGTCTGCCACGGGCGTTGATCGTTGCCGGCCCAACCGCCAGCGGCAAATCCGCGTTGGCGATCGCCATTGCCGAGCGCCTGGGGGGTACAATTATCAATACAGATTCGATGCAGGTGTATCGCGAACTCCGCGTGCTGACCGCGCGTCCGAGCGTGGACGAAGAAGCCCGGGTGCCGCATCGCCTGTACGGCATCCGCGCGGCCGCCGAGGCCGGTAGTGTTGCCTGGTGGCGCGATCAGGCGCTGGCCGCGATGGAAGAAGCGCACGGCGCCGGCCGCCTGCCGATCCTTACCGGCGGTTCGGGGATGTATTTCGCCGCGCTGACCGACGGACTGGCGGATATCCCCGATCCCGGTCCCGACGCCCGATCCGAGGCGCGCCAGCTTCTGGCCGACCACGGCCCCGCCGCGCTGCACGCCAGCCTGGCCCGCGTCGATCCCGCCACCGCCGCTCGGCTGAAACCCGAAGACAGCCAGCGCATCGCCCGCGCGTGGGAGGTGTGGCGCGGCACCGGAATTGGCCTTGCCGCATGGCAGAATCACCGCGGTGAACCGGCCCCGTGGCACTTCCGCGGCATCTTGCTGAATCCGCCGCGCGATGCTTTGCGGGCTGCGATCGCCACCCGCTTCGCCGCGATGTTGAGCCAGGGCGCGTTGGATGAGGTTGCCGGCATTCTGGCCCTGAACCTGGATGCCAGTTTGCCGGCGATGCGCGCGCATGGCGTGGCGGACCTGTCCGCGTATTTGCGCGGCGCGGTGTCGCTGGAGGAAGCCGGGCGGCGCACCGCCCTGATCACCGGCCAGTACACGAAGCGTCAGGCGACCTGGTTCCGCCATCGCCCACTCGCATCCCAGACCCACACATTTACGATAAATGCGCGTTTTAGTTCTATGGCGCAATTTTCGGAAAGAGAATGCGATGATTTGATCACGTTTATTGAAAATGAGGGTTGACCGGTGCAGGCAGGAAGCCTATCCGTACGACCCACTTCAGCAACGGGAGCCGGACATATGTCGGCGGAATGGACTCAGTCGGGAGCAGAAATTCTTTTACGCGCCCTCAAGGACCAGGGCGTAGAGGTTATCTTCGGCTACCCCGGCGGCGCTGTATTGCCGATCTACGATGCGCTGTTCAAGCAAAACGCCATCCGTCACATCCTGGTCCGTCAGGAGGGAGGCGCCGTGCATGCCGCCGAAGGCTATGCCCGCTCCACCGGTAAGGTCGGCGTAGTGCTGGTCACGTCAGGGCCGGGTGCGACGAACGCGGTGACGGGGCTGGTCGATGCGCTGATGGACAGCATCCCGGTGGTTTGCCTGACCGGCCAGGTGCCGACGCATTTGATCGGCAACGACGCGTTCCAGGAAGCCGACACGACCGGCATCACGCGGCCGGCGACCAAGCACAACTACCTGGTCAAGCGCCCCGAGGACCTGGCGCGTGTTGTTCATGAGGCGTTTTATGTCGCCCGCAGCGGCCGTCCCGGGCCGGTGGTGATCGATCTGCCCAAGGATATCGTCATCAATCCGGCGCCATATGCGGAACCGACATTCACGCACCCCAGCTACCGGCCGCGCACCGAACCGGATATGGCGCAAATCGCCAGGGCTGTCGCGCTGATGAAACAGGCCAAGCGGCCAATGATCTATGCCGGTGGCGGCGTAATCAATTCCGGCCCGGCGGCGTCCGAGGCTCTGACGAAACTGGCTCGCCTGACGGGTTTTCCGATCACCAACACCCTGATGGGTCTCGGTTGTTATCCGGCCAGCGATAACCAGTTTCTTGGCATGCTTGGCATGCATGGAACCTATGAAGCCAATCTGGCGATGCATGGCTGCGACATGCTGCTGGCCGTGGGTGCGCGGTTCGACGATCGGGTGACCGGGCGGCTGAATGCGTTCAGCCCGGACTCAAAAAAGATCCATATCGACATCGATGGGTCGTCGATCAATAAAAACGTCCCGGTCGAGGTGCCGATCATCGCCGATGCCGGCAAGGCGCTGAACGCGCTGCTGGCGGCGTGGCAGGCCAGCGAGGACCCCACCGACAAGCCGGCCCTGGCATCCTGGTGGCGCCAGATCGACGTGTGGAAGGGCAAGGACAGCCTGAAATTCACTCAGGACATGACGCGCGGCGGCATTATCAAGCCGCAATACGCGATCCAGCGGCTGTTCGAGATCACCCGGGCGCGCGGCCGTGAGACGTTTATCACGACCGAGGTTGGTCAGCATCAGATGTGCGCGGCGCAGCATTTCCACTTCGAACAGCCGAACCACTGGATGACTTCGGGCGGCCTCGGCACCATGGGGTATGGGCTTCCGGCCGCCATGGGCGTGCAGATCGCCCATCCGGACGCCCTGGTGATCGACATCGCCGGCGAGGCGTCCATCCTGATGAACATCCAGGAAATGGGCACGTTGGCGCAGTATCGCCTGCCGGTGAAGGTGTTCATCCTGAACAACCAGTATATGGGCATGGTGCGGCAGTGGCAGGAACTGCTGCACGGCAGCCGTTACTCGGAAACCTACTCCGCCGCGTTGCCTGATTTCGTCAAGCTGGCGGATGCGTTCCATGCCACCGGCATGCGGGCGCAAACGGTGGACGAGTTGGACGCCGTCATCAACGCGATGCTGGATTGCCCGACAGCGGTAATCGCCGACATCGCCGTGGATCAGGCGGAAAACTGTTACCCGATGATCCCCAGCGGGGCGGCGCATAACCAGATGCTGCTGGGTCCGGAGCACGAAGACTCCGGCGCCGGCATCACCGACGAGGGTATGGCGCTGGTCTAGTGTACTGCCCCCGAAGTTCGTCGCATCTCGCGGCGGACGCAGGGGATCAGCAGGCCACTCAGACAAATAGTGTCCTGCCCCCGAAGTTCGTCGCATCTCGCGGCGGACGCAGGGGATCAGCAGGCCACTCGGACAAATAGTGTCCTGCCCCCTTCGTTCGTCGCAGCTTCTGGCGGACGCGAGGGGTCGGCGGGCCACTAAAACAAATCGCGTCGCCTCTTGCCTATCCGGTCGCCGCGGGGCATGACCCCGTCGGCCCCCGTCTGGTGCGATGGATATCCCTTTCCTTTCCGCAGTTTGGTTCATGTGATGCTCAGTCCTACCGACACGACCCCGCGCAGCGCGACGATATCAGTCCTTGTGGACAACGAGTCCGGCGTTCTCGCGCGCGTCATCGGCCTGTTTTCGGGTCGCGGCTACAATATCGACAGCCTGACGGTCGCCCCCGTCGATGCCGCCGGCCTGCGCAGCCGCATCAACGTCGTCACCTCCGGCACCAGTATGGTGATCGAGCAGATCAAGGCCCAGCTCGACCGCCTTGTCCCGGTGCATCGCGTCGCCGACCTGACGATGGATGGCCCGCATGTCGCCCGCGAACTGGCCCTGGTCAAAGTGATCGGCACCGGCGAGCAACGGGTCGAGGCCATGCGCATCGCCGATACGTTCCGCGCCCATGTCGTCGATACGACGCTGGGCAGTTTCGTCTTCGAACTAACCGGCGCCACCGACAAGATCGACGCTTTCATCGAACTCATGCGCGACCTGGGCCTGGCCGAGGTTTCCCGCAGCGGGATCGCCGCGCTGGCGCGTGGCTCTCGCGTTATCTAAGCGTAACGCGACGACAAGGACCTGTGAGCGTGGCAGCCTTCCCATCTGTTCTGATTGAGTCGAGGGGTTAGCGGTGGCACTGATCGAGGGCTTCCGGATTCAGAACTACCGCTCGTTACGCGATGTCACACTCGGACGGTTAGCGCGCGCCGAGGGGACAGGCGTGCTGACCCCGCTAACCGTGGTCATCGGGAAAAACGGCGCCGGCAAAAGCACGCTGTTCGATGCGTTCGGTTTTCTCGCGGACTCCTTGACCATCGGCGTTGAAGCCGCCTGCGACCGCGAACAGCGGGGGGGATTTGAACGGCTGCGGTCCCGGGGCGTCCAGCAACCGATCCGGTTCGAGGTTTATTACCGGGAAGCCAAAGATCAGCAGCCGATCACCTATGAACTAGAGATTGATCTAGACCAATCTGGCCTTCCCTTTGTCTCCTCTGAGGTCTTGCTGCAACGGCGGCAAGGTCAACTCCGTCGCGCCCCTTTTCCGTTTCTCCGTCTGTCACGTGGCATCGGCGAGGTATGGGCGGGGGGCGCGGCTGTCGAGGTGGAAGGCGAGGAATCCAACGAACGCCTGCCGGTCGCGCTGACGGACATACGCCAGCTTGGCATCGCGACGCTTGGGACCTTGCGGGATCATCCCCGCATCGCCCGGTTTCGGGATTTCATGAAGGGCTGGTATCTCTCCTACTTCACGCCCGACGCGGCGCGTGGTCTGCCGGTCTCTGGACCGCAGCGTCATTTGAATGTCCATGGCGACAATCTGGGCAACGTCGTTCAATTCATGCAGCGAGAGCACAAGGATCGGTTCGACTCCATTTTGCGCCGTATCGCCCAACGAATCCCCGGTGTTGTGAGTATTGATACTCAGGTCACCTTAGACAAACGGGTTCTTCTGCGATTCAACGATACTGGATTTCAGGACCCGTTTTTTGCCCAGCAGATGTCGGACGGCACGTTGAAACTGTTCGCCTACATGCTGCTGCTGGAAGATCCCGAACCGCCGCCGTTGATCTGCATCGAAGAGCCGGAGAACGGCCTGTACCCCAAGCTGCTGGAAACGCTGGCGCAGGAATTCCGCGCCCATGCCACCGGCGCGGACAACGCACCCCAGATTATCGTCACCACCCATCAGCCCTACTTCGTTGATGCGCTCGGCCCCGAGGAAGTTTGGATACTGGAAAAGGGCGCCGATGGTTTCTCCACCATCCGCCGCGCCTCTGACATCGAACTCGTCCGCAACATGGTTGCCGAGGGCCTGCCGCTCGGCGGGCTTTGGTACAGCGATTACCTCGACGCGCGTTAGCAGATGCATATCGAGATCCTTACCGAAGACAGCTCCGGCAAGGCGCTGCTGGAACACCTTCTGCCAAAACTGATCGGCCCGCTGAACGAGCCACACTATTGGCGGATCATTGCTTATCAGGGGATCGGTCAAATTCCGAAAGGCATGCACACCGGCGACCCCGCCAAACGAACCTTGCTGAACAAGCTTACCGCAATCCTACGTAGCTACGCGCGAACAACGGGAATAGACGCCGTGGTCGTCGTGCTTGATGCCGACAACCGGGATCGCGCCGCATTTCTGACCGAACTCCGCGAACTGGCCGCCACCAGTGGCGCGGGTGAACTGACCCTCTTTCGCCTCGCTATCGAGGAAATCGAGGCCTGGTATTTCGGCGACCGGCAGGCGTTGCACGCCGCCTATCCGAAGGCCAGGCAGCGCCCACTAAACCGATACCGGCAGGACTCCGTTTGCGGTACCTGGGAGCGTCTGGCGGATGTGATCCACCCCGGAGGTTCGGATGCCATCTGCCGCGCGAGCTGGCCGCTGCCAGGCCAAATCAAACACGAATGGGCCAACCGTATCGGCCCGCTGATGAACCCGGATGCCAACCTGTCCCCCAGTTTCGGCAAGCTGCGCGACGCTCTTCGCCGCCTGATCGCGCGCGGGACAGAAAATCCCGCTCCCGCAATACAGCCCGGATGAATCCCCGGCTGGCTAATCCGAGCGGCTTCGGTCATAAGCCGCGACACTTTTTGTCACATGGTGAAGGACTATAAGATGCGCGTTTACTACGATACCGATGCCGACGTGAACCTGATCAAGGGGAAGAACGTCGCCATCATCGGTTACGGCAGCCAGGGCCATGCCCATGCGCTGAACCTGAAAGAGAGCGGCGTCAGGCAGCTTGCCATCGGCCTGCGCGCCGGGTCCGCCGGCATTGCCAAGGCGGAAGCGGCCGGATTGAAGGTCATGGATCCGGCCGAGTGCGCCAAGTGGGCCGACGTCGTCATGGTCTTGACGCCGGACGAAGGCCAGGGCGATTTGTACCGGGAGAAGCTGGCGCCGAACATGAAACCGGGTGCGGCGCTGGCCTTCGCGCACGGCCTGAACGTGCATTTCAACCTGCTCGACCCACGCGCCGACATCGACGTGTTCATGATCGCGCCGAAGGGCCCGGGCCATACCGTGCGGAGTGAATACCAGCGCGGCGGCGGCGTTCCCTGCCTCGTCGCCGTGTCGCAAGACCCGTCCGGCAATGCACTGGAAGTGGCGCTGTCGTATGCCTCGGCCATTGGTGGCGGACGCGCGGGCGTCATCGAGACGACGTTCAAGGAAGAATGCGAAACCGATCTGTTCGGTGAGCAGGTCGTGCTGTGCGGCGGGCTGGTCGAGCTGATCAAGGCCGGGTACGAGACGCTGGTGGACGCTGGTTACGCGCCCGAAATGGCGTATTTTGAGTGCCTGCACGAAGTGAAGCTAATCGTCGATCTGATTTATGAAGGCGGCATCGCCAACATGAACTACTCGATCAGCAACACCGCCGAATACGGCGAGTATGTCACCGGCCCGCGGATCATCACCGATGAAACCAAGGCCGAGATGAAGCGCGTGCTGGCCGACATTCAGACCGGTAAGTTCGCCCGCGACTGGATGCTGGAAAACAAGGTGAACCAAGCCAGCTTCAAGGCGACCCGCCGCCGTCTGTCGGAGCACCCCATCGAGGAAGTCGGCGCCAAGCTGCGCGCGATGATGCCGTGGATCAGCAAGAACGCGCTGGTGGATAAGGCGAAGAACTGAGTTTTCTAAAGACACCCCTGACCTTGGTCAGGGGTGTTGGGTTTCGGGGTATGCTGTCCGTAACGTCATTCCGGCGCTTACGTTGTGCGCCCTCGGAGCCTCGCGTCCGTGGGGCCGTTCAAATCACGCCGTCTCGTTGCCAGGCCTCCCGTTCCGCCAAGGCGTAGCCGAGTTCCGCCAGGATCTCATGCGAATGCTCGCCCAGGCGGGGGGCGGAACGCCGCACCGTGCAGGGCGTTTCCGACAACTTGATCGGAAATCCCAGCATCCGGACAAGGCCGTAGCCGGGGTGATCGATATCCATCACCATGTCCTGCGCCTGTATTTGCGGGTCCTCGAACACCTCCGCCACGCTATTCACCGGGCCGCACGGGACTCCGGCGGCGTTCAAAATCTCCACCCAATACGCGGTCGTATTGCCGGCCAGCCTGCCACCAACGATCGCACCGATCCGCGCCCGGTTCGCCACGCGCGCCGACTGCGTGGCGTATAAGGGGTCGGTTTTCAGCCCGGGCTCCCCCAGCGCATCCGCCAGCCGGCGAAAGAACGCATCGTCTGCCGGGGCCAGCGCGATCTGCCCGTCCCGGGTCGGGAACAACCCGTATGGCGCGGCGATCGGATGGTCGTTGCCGCTGCGGGCGGGGGCCGTTCCGGTGGCGAAGTAGTTCGTCGCGATGTAGGACAAAAGACTGATCATCCCGTTGGTCAGGCTGACCTCGGCCCGCTGCCCCTGCCCCGTCGCCCGCGCATGCGGCACGGTGGCGGCGATACTCAGCGCCGCGTACAACCCTGCCACCAGATCGCTGATCGGCAAGCCGGAACGCAGCGGTGGATCGTCCGGCCCGCCGTTGACGCTCATGAAACCGCTCATGGCCTGGGCGATAAAGTCGAACGCCGGCCGGTCCTTATACGGTCCCGAACTGCCGAACCCATTGATCGAGCAGGTCACCAGCGACGGCCGCAATGCCTTCAGGCGGGAGTCGGGAAAACCCATGCGCGCCAGCACACCCGGGCGGAAATTTTCAACCAGCACGTCCGAACGCTCGATCAGGCGCGCCAGGATCGCCTTCGCCTCCGGTTTACGAAGGTCCAGCCGGATGGAGCGCTTGTTGCGGTTGAACTGGGCGAAATACCACGACAGCCCGTCCTTGATCGCGCCTTGGCCGCGAACCGAGTCGCCCTCCGGCGCCTCCACCTTCACCACATCGGCCCCCATGTCGCCCAGCAGGGCGGTGCAGAAAGGACCGGACAGAATACGCGTCAGGTCGAGGACCTTGACTCCAGACAGCGGCATGGACGTTCCCCGTGATTGAGCTCGGCATTGTCCCACTGCTGTGACGGTTTGCGAAGATGTCCGTTATTTAATGCGATCAGGCATCGTTTGCCACTTTTCCGCCGCGCCTGCATCGCGGCGGCGTCACAATCCTATGGCCTTATCCTCCTCAGCCGGGAACAACCGAAGTCCTCCCCCGGTGCATAGGAAAAACGACCATGACACGCATTTCCAGCCTGTTCGTCGCCACCACCCTGGCGATCCTGCCGCTGAGCGCGTTCGCGCAGCAGACGGCCGCCCCGGTCAAGGCCGCCCCGGTCCTGGCCGCCCCGGCCTTGGCCGCCGCGCCTGGCATCGTGACAAGTACCTCGCCTGCCACGGCGGCGCCGGTGACCGCTGCCGTGACTGGCAAGCCGGCCGACAGCGCGACCGCGCCTGTGATCCAATCGGCCAAGACCGACGTAAAGACGCTGAAAACTGATGCGAAGAGCGCGATGCCCGAGGTCAAAACCCCGGCGCATGGCGCGAAAACCGAGGTGCATGGAATGAAGGCCATCCCCTCGACTCACGCCAAGGTAATCCAGCCTGCGAAGACCGCCGAACCGGCGAAGTCTTAATCAGCTTACAGGCGGCGGTGGAACGCATCCTCCCCCGTTGCTGACACGCCGCCTGTGACCGATGGGACCTGGCTCGCAATTGCGGCCAGGTCCCATCTTTCGTTTGCGGCGTTGCACTTCCACGCGCGCCATGTGACACGACCACTCAGTCGCGGGCTTTGGCCCGACACGGGACGCGGGAGGAACCAACAGGTGGACGCACAGGCCCCAAGCCTGACCGTGGCGATACCCAGCCGGCATGCCGAACGGCGCTGGCTGCCTACGGCGTGGTCTGCCCTGTTGATCGCTATCCTCACTTTTCTGGTCCTGTATCCGACTTCGATGCTGCTGATCGGTGCGCTGACCACCACCAATCCGGTGGTCGAGGGCTACCGCCTCGCCGACCTGTCGATCGGCAATTTCCTGACCGTCGTCACCAATCCCAATGTCGGCGCGGCGCTTGCGAACTCCTTGATCGCGTGCGGCGGCGGCACGATCGTGGCGGTGGCGATCGGGCTGTCCTTCGCGTGGGTCGTGGTGCGCACCAACACGCCGTGGAAAGGCCTGATCGCCAGCGCCGGCATGTTGCCGCTGTTCGTCCCGCCGCTGGTGGCCGGCGTCGCCTGGAGCATCCTCGGCTCGCCCAAAACCGGCCTGCTGAATTTGTTGGCGGCCAAAGCCGGCATCCCGTTTCACATCGACCTCTACACCATGCCGGGGATGATCTTCGTCTTCGGTATCTACTATGCGCCCTACGTCTATATGTTCACCGCCGCCGCGCTGAAGAACATGGACCCGTCGCTGGAGGAAGCCGCCGAGATCTCCGGCGCCAGTGCGCTGCGCACGATGGCGACCGTGACGTTTCCGCTGATCCTGCCCGCGATCGTCTCCGGCATGCTGCTGTCGTTCGTCGTCATGCTGGGCATCTACGGGGTGCCGGCGGTGTTGGGCTCGCCCGCCAATCTTTCCCTTTTGACGACCTATATCTTTGCTCTGACCGCGTGGTCGCCGCCGCTGTACAACACCGCCGCAGCCGTCGCCGTGATCCTGATGATCGTGACCGGATTCATGGTGTGGATGCAGCAGAAAGTGCTGTCGGGCCGCAGCTACACCACCGTCGCCGGCAAGGCGTTCCGGCCGCGGCCGCTGAACCTGGGAAGCTGGCGGTTTCTGACCCTGGCGATGGCGATCGTTTATCTGATCGTGGTCGTCATTCTGCCGTCGATCGCGCTGTTCATCGCGGCATTCCGCAAATTTCTGTTCATTCGGGATATCCCGTCGCTGTTCGACGCGAAGCAATACGGCTGGCAACATTTCATAAAAATGTTCGACAATCCGTTGACGATCACGTCGATCGTCAACTCGATGAAGGTGGGCGTGATCACCGCGGTGGTCGGCGGCATCCTGGCCTTCGCCATCGGCTACACCGTCACGCGATCCCGAGCGCCGTGGCGCCGTATTATTGATGTGATCACCACGATTCCGGTGGCGATTCCTGGCCTGGTCATCGGCGTCGCATATCTGTGGGCCTGGATCGGATTGCCGATCGGCATTTATGGCACGCTGTGGATCCTGGCGTTTGCGTTCGTGGCGCGCTTCATGCCGGACACCGTCAAGGTGCTGTCTTCGTCGCTGATGCAAATCCATCGCGAGCTGGAGGAAGCCGCCTGGATCTGCGGACGCGGCACCGTAGGCACCATCGCGTCCA
>JAYUEJ010000665.1:0-11116 GCA_043739265.1 Rhodopila sp.
GCGTCACGGTTGGCCCACCGTGCGTCCGGCGTTTTAAAGCGCGGGTCGTCCGCCAGTTCCGGCTGGCCGATCGCGCCAAGAAACGGCTTCCACATCTGCGGCTGGGCGAAAATATAGACGTAGTCGTTGGCACCGCCCGGCGCGCAAGGATATGTCGTTCCGGGGACAGTTTGACCGAGTTGATTGCCGACGCGCGGCGGCGGGTGGCCGTAGCGCTGATGGTCGCGCAGGCTGACTCGGATCAGGTTGACCACGGCGTCCTGCATCGACACCTCCACATGCTGCCCTTTGCCACTGGTGTGGCGCTGCTGCAACGCGGCCAGAATGCCGATCGCCATATGCATGCCGGTGCCGGAGTCACCGATCGCGGGAAAGCCGTACGTTGGTGGGTTTTCCGGAAAGCCGGTGACGGCCATTGCACCGCCCATCGCCTGGGCGATCGGTTCAAAGCTTTTGTAACCACTATAGGGACCGTAGGTTCCGAACCCCTTTATTGTCGCGTAGATCAGCCTGGGGTTCAATTTCGACAGTGTATCGTAGCCGAGACCCAGCCGGTCGAGTGCTCCGGGGCCGAAATTTTCAAGCAGAACGTCGGATTCGGCGATCAGGCGGCGGAACAATGCCTTGCCGTCATCCGTCTTCAGGTTCAGCGTCAGGCTGCGCTTATTGGCATTCAGGATCAGGAAAAACAGGCTGTCGCTGTCGGGCTTGTCACGCATGTTGGTGCGGGCGACATCGCCGCCTTTGGGTTCCTCCAGCTTGATCACGTCGGCGCCCAGGAACCCCAGTATCTGGGCGCAGGCCGGGCCGGCCTGATTGTGCGTCATATCGATGATACGAATGCCTTTTAGAGCCTGTCTCATGATTTTTTCCTTTTTCTCAGGCTGCCTGGTGGAAGGTCGATCCGGTTTCAGGCATCAATTCCGCTGTTCCTGTGGACCGCGATCATACGCCGGACCGATGCGCCTCCGCCAGCGCACCCAGGCTGGTGAACCGGAAATCGTATCGCACATCCGCCGACACCGGTGCGGTCGCACCCCACCCGCCCGCATCATGCCGCCGGTCGATCCACGCCGATGCCAGCCCGGCTGCGTTGGCCGGAACATGGTCATGAAACAGGCTCTGCGCGACATGCAGGATTTTCCCCCGCGCCACGCCCTGCTCGTTCAGGCGTGTCAGCAAATAGGCGAAATTCCGCGGGTCGGGCTTGTATGACCCGATATCCCCGGCGGTATAGATCGCGTCGAACATGACCCCCAGACGCTCGTTCGTCGCCTGGAACGACGCCCGATCCACATTGGACAGGATCACCAGCCGAAAATGCTGTTTCAGATACCGCAGCGCCTCAACCGTGTCGGGAAACGCCGGCCAGTCGCCAACCGACCCGCCAAACCGCGCATCCTCCACCGGGTCCGGCGGCACGCCGCGGGCGACCGCGAGTTGCCCATGCACCCTGGTCAGCAACGCCGAATATGGCATCGCCGGGGTTACCGCCTGCTGGCGGGATTCCAGCGATGCGAAGGCCTGCAGCACGGCATCGCGTGACAGTTCGCCGCCGCCGCGTGCCAGCAACGGCGCCAGGGCGGCGTACAGTCCGCTCTCCCAGTCGATCAGCGTGCCGTAGCAATCGAAGCTCAGGACGTCGAAATCCGCAAGCTTCATGGCAGATCCGCCCAATCGCCCCGTTCGGCCGAGCGGGATAGCCAGCTTCGGACGCCGTCGGGGTCGCGGAACACGGCATCGACGCGGTAGCCGGCGCCGCCTCGTTGTCTTGCCTCGCGCATACCGTCCTCATCGGTCACGTCATCGCCGATGAAGATTGGCACGCGTCCGGCGAACGGGGGACGCTGCATCAGCGCCACCACCGCGCCACCCTTGTCGGCGCCGACCGGACGAACCTCCCACAGCATATGCGCGGGGTGCAGTTGGAAACCGGCCGCGGAGTCCAACAGGGACGACAAGGCCGCGTGGAACGGCTCTTTGGCTTCCGGGGCCTGCCGGTAATGCAAGGCGAAGCCGCGGGCTTTCCGCTCCAGCAGCGAGCCCGGGAACGACCGCACCAGCGCTTCGGCGGCGTCCAGCCAGGGTTCGGGTGGTGACGGTAGGTTGGGGCGCTCGATAGTCGCCCCATGGACATCGGCGGGAGCGTGCCGGATGGCGCCGCCATGCTCGCCCGCGACCGCGCCGGGCGCATCGCCAAACAAGCGGTCCACGGTTTCGACCGGCCGCCCGGTGACGATCGCCAACGCCCCGCCCAGGGCATCACGCAACGTGCGCAGCGCCGCCGGCAAACCGGGGGGCACGACCACTGCATCGGGCGTCGGCGCCAGATCGATCAGGGTGCCATCCATATCCAACAACAGGGCGGCACGCCGGAAGGGCGGCAGCTTGTCCATCGCCTAACCGCAGCCTGTCACGCGCAGGTCGTAGATCGGATGCTGCATCATCGACGCCGCTGGCTCATTTTCCAGCATCCATCCGGCAAACCCCGGCGAGTCCGGATGGCTGTCGGTCACATCAAGATAGACCGCGGCATCGCGCGGCTGATCGGGCGGGCGGATCACGCAGGCTTTGACGACGATCGTCAGCGAACCGAACGCCGCCGACTGCCCCACCTTGATCGTCAGGGCCGTGGTCTGGGCGTTCACTTTATCCAGTGCCTGCAGTTTTGCCACCCCTGCCGGCACCCAGATATCGGACCGTTCGGCCGTTGCCGCCGGCGCAATCGGTTTCGGCGTGTTGGATGCAGGCGGCGCCAGCGCGCGCGCCGCCGGCGGTTGTTGCTCCTGCAATGGCGGCAAGGGTGTCGCCTGGAAGGACGGACTTTGAACCGACGGCATTTGGGCGTTCGCGGACACCGCGAGGCCGCACCAGGCCAGGACCAGCCAAACCGGCCTCATGCGACCGGACGCTTCGGTGAGTCCAGGCCGGCCACCATATCGGCGAAAATTTTGCGCATCGCGTGCTCGTTCACACCCATCAGGATCGCATCCTCGAACGCATCCTGCAGGATCTGCGATGCCTCCGCATAGTTCTCCGCCAACATTTTCAGCTTTTCCCGGCAACCCACCGCGTTGCCATCCAGACCCGGCCACGCGGTGGGGGCCGGCGGGATCATTTCAGCGGCGGCGCCAGATTATTACCGCCACCGGCGGCCTTGGGCTGATCGCCGGCATTCGGCTTGCCGTCAGACTTGCCGTCCTTGGATCCGTTCAGGCTGGTGACGCTGAAAATGAATTTCCCCAGCAGTTCCTCCAGACTGACCGATGATTGGGTGACCGTGATCATCTGGTTCGGCTTCAGGTCCGTATCGTCCCCGCCGGGCGACAACGAGATAAACTTGCCGCCCAGCAGGCTCTCGCTGGTGATGGAAGCCCCGGTATCCTTGGGCAGACGGATGTCGTCGCGTACCGACATCGATACAATCGCGTCGAACGTCTTGGGGTCGATCCGTTCCTCGGTGACGGTGCCGACCTTGACACCGGCGATCCGGACGTCGCCGCCGACCGCCAGTCCATCGATATGGTCGAACCGGGCCTGCAAGGTGTAGCCGGCGCCGACGGTTCGCCCCGAATGCGCGACGGCATAGGCGAGGAACATCAATGCCACTGCCAGCACGAGCGCGCCGGTCAGCGTTTCCGCGATGCCATGACGTCCCATCCCGATGCTAGCTCGGCGTCCAGGCTTCGTAATCGCCCGTGGCCCGGGCGCGTTGTCCGCCCTCATAATCATGGCCGGGCGGACGGTAGCTGGCCGGCGTGCCGGTGGCGTTCGCCAAATGCGGCTTCTGCCACACCTTACGGCCGGTTTCCGGCAGCGGGGTGTCGGTGGTGTAGTGCAACCATGCGTGCCACTCCGGCGGAACGGCACTGGCTTCAGGCGCGCCGGCATAGGCTACCCAGCGGCGATTGCGCAGGCTGCCCGGAACCTGACGCTTCTCCTCATAGTAAATATTGCCGATGGCATCACTGCCGATCTGGCGACCCTTGAGCTTGGTGAACAACCATGTGCCGATATTCATGCCGCACCATATACGCAGGGCGGGCGGTTTGGTCCACCCACCCAAACGGGTTGTGAGAAGGCCCGCTCAGCCTGCGGGGATTTTTTTGATCGAAACAAGTTATCCACAACATTTTGCGTCCTGAAGGCGATTTGACCACAAAATACGCTACCGCCCGCGTCCTGCCTCTCATACCATCATCGGCATGAAGACCTCCCGGATCTCACCCCATCGGACCTGGCATGGCGTAAGGATGCGCCGCACCGAGGCTTCGCCCGATCCCGACACATCGCCGCGTTCGGTAACGCTGCCGGTATCGTGGGACGAGTCGGCGGCCGGGGCGCTGGCCGCGCTCGCCCCCGGGAAAGGCCCGGTAACCCTGGCGGATGCGGCTCAGGCCTGGATCGGCCCGATCGCCGCCGCGGCAGCGCAGGCCGGGTTCGATTTGCCGCTGGCGGATCGTTTGCACCGGCTGTTGTTGCTGCGGCGTGGCGCTCCGACCGACGCGGTCTGGCGCCAGGAGGCCGGGGACGGAGCGGGTTTCGTGCTCAACCTGCCGGCTTTTCTGGACAGCGATGGTCAGCTTGATTGTGCCGACCTCGCCGAAGCGGTTGAAACCGCGGTCATCGCGCTCAATTTTGCCGCCCCGCAGGTGCGGGATATCGCGGTAGGCATGGCGGACCTCGCTGGTCTGCTGGCGGCCTTGGGGATCGATTACGCGTCGGATGCCGCCCGTGATATTGGCCGCTGCCTTGCCGCCATTCTGCGCGGCCGAGCGGATGCGGCTTCGGGACGGTTGGGTCGGGTGACGGGGCCATTGCGGCCGGCCGCGTTCGATTGGCCGACGCCTCCGGCGCATGCCGCCGTGCGCGGGTTGCCGGAAGCCGCCCGTGCGGCTCGGCAGGCCGCCGCGGCGTTGGAAGGACTGCGTCATCCCGCGACCACCGCGATCACCCGTCCCGCTCTGCCCGAGGCGCTGCTCGGCTGCGAAACCGGCGGCATTGCTCCGGCTTTCTCCGCCACTGGGCATGCCGGTGGGTTGACCCGTTCGGCTCGTGCCTGGTTGGCGGTCAGCGGAATAACCGCAGAGGAAGCGCTGGCAACCGCGCTGGCCGGTGGCAGCCCAATCCCTTTGTATGGTTCGGTCGCACATGCGGCGATGCACGATGCGGTCGCCCCGTTCATGCATGCGATGCCGCCGCGTCCGGTGCCGCTGGTGGTGCAATCCGCGCCGGCGCGTCGCCGCGAACTGCCAGGCCGGCGAACCGGCTACACGCAGAAGGCGTCCGTGGGCGGGCACAAGCTGTTCGTGCGCACCGGCGAATATGAAGACGGCGCGTTGGGGGAGATTTTCGTCGCGTTGCACAAAGAGGGCGCGGCGTTCCGCGGCCTGATGGATAATTTTGCTCATGCGGTCAGCCTGGGCTTGCAGCACGGGGTGCCACTGGAGCGCTTCGTGGAGGCATTCACGTTCACTCGCTTCGGCCCCGCCGGCGTGGTCGATGGCGATCCGGCCGTGCATGCGGCGACGTCGCTGCTCGATTACACGTTTCGTAATTTGGCGGCGAATTACATGAGCCGGTGCGACATTCCGGACGCCGAGATCGAGGAAGCCGACACGGTCGGACACGGTGCCCGCGACCAGTCGCCGCTGTTGCCGCTGGACCTGCCGGATGAGGCGTCGCCGCGAGCCAGGCGTCGCGGTTTGCGGGTGGTGTCGCGCTGAGCGCGGCGTCACCTGCTGTGTGTAAACCCGGTTGACGGCCTGTCTCGGGAACGACAATTACGCCCTGTCCCGGCGTGGCCGAAGCCTGCTGGCAGCCTCCGCCGCGGCAAACAAACGTCGAAGGGTCAGGCAATCGCCGCCATTATAAGTGTCCATCGGGTTTTGGGCGTCTTAGCTCCCGCCGCCGCCACTCCACCCCGATTGCACACACCGAAACGAACCCGGTCGCGGCCACGATATCGATCGCCAGCATCGGGCCAACGAGATCCGCCATCCAACCCACCAAAAGAATGCCCAGCGGCCCCATCCCGATGCACACCGTCAATAACCCCATCAGGCGCGAGCGGATATTCACCGGTGTATGCAGCACGATCAGCGAGGTCTGCATGTTGGCGAACGCCGCCGAACCGAATCCGCCCACCGCCAGCAACAGGCAGGCGATCCAGAACCCCGGCGCCAACGGCATTGCCGCCACGCAGGCCAGGAACAGCATCGACCCGCCCACCATCAGGGTGCGCCCGCTGATCCGTGGCTCCCGGCTGGTCAGCAGCACGCCGCCGAGGAACGCGCCGAACGCTTCGGATGCGGCGAGCACGCCGACCAATACGGGGGAAACCTGGAACACCATGCGCCCGATCGGTGCCACCAGCGCGATATAGGGAAATCCCAGCAGGTTCATCGCGATCGTAACCGCCAGCACGCCGCCGATCACCAGGTTGCCGCGCACGAACCGCACGCCCTCGGCCAGTTCCCGCGGCACATTGCCCGGGATCAGTCGGCGCGTCGTCTGCCGGTAGTCCAAACCGGCGGCCAGAACAGCAGCCAACGCATAGACGCACGCGGAAAACCCGAACGCCCCGGCCAGTCCAAAACGCTGGTAGAGATACCCGGCGAACACCGGCCCCAACAGCCGGGTGAACGAATTCGACATCGTATCGAGCGCCAATGCGCGGGAAACCAGGCGTCCCTCCATGCACTCGCCCACCATGCGCCGGCGGGTCGCCATCTCGGTTGACCACACCACCCCGGCGACCAAAGCCGCGACCGCGACATGCCAGGGACGCGCCGCGCCCGCCCAGGCCAACAGCGCGATGGACGCCGAGGCCCCGCACGTCAAAACCTGTCCGTACAGCAAGACCTGTTTGCGGTTCACCGATTCGGTCACCACGCCCGAAAACGCGCCCAGCAGGAACATCGGCATCGTGCGAGCAGCCGAAACGATCGCCACGTCCAGCCCGGAACCGGTCATTTCCAAGGTGAACAAGGCGGCCGACAGCACCTCAAACCAGCGCATCGTATTGACGCAGCCGCCGATCGACCAAAGGCGCAGAAACGCGGGAGAGGAGAGCAGGGTGCGCAGCCCGCTGGAGGACGCAAGAACCGTCACGGCGCCGTTCGGACCCGCGCCGTCTGAAGATCCGATTGCATGATTTTTCCCTGTTATCGTGGTCGCCCCGGATACAAGCACTCGCCGCCGGGATGGACCAGACCACCAGCCAGGACTACGATACGCGCCAGTGTTGAACGCAGCCGCAGGGAAGATCAAAAAGATGAATGACACCGCCGTTATGACTCCGGCTTTCGATCGGACCACCGAAGACCTCGGCAACATCGTCGAGCTTGGCCATGTGAACGTCCGGGTGCCCGACCAAAGCAAGGCGATCGCGTTCTACCTGATGGGACTTGGCCTGACGCGTGATCCGTACCTCATGGCCGGCCTGGACAACATGTGGGTGAACGTCGGGCGCGGGCAGTTCCATCTGCCGACCCGCGGCACCGACGTCGTTCGCGGCACCACCGCGTTGGTGATGCCCGATCTGGACGCGCTGATGAAGCGCCTCGATGGAGCCAGGAAATACCTGGAAGGCACGCGATACAGCTTCCGCGAGGCCGGCGACACCGTCGAGGCGACCTGCCCCTGGGGCAACCGCATCCGCGTCCACGCACCCGACCCGTCGCGCTTCGCCGCTATGCGGGTCGGTATGCCATACGTCGAATTCGACATCCCCGCTGGCACCGATCTGGCCGCCATCGCGAAGTTCTATGTCGAGATCCTGGGCGCCATCGCCGGCGTGTCCAGCGATGAACGCGGCGCCTATGCCTGGGCGAATACCTCGGCTGAGAGCAAAGTGATCTACCGCGAAACCACCGCGCCGGTGCCGGCGTTCGACGGCCACCACATCCAGATCACGCTGGCGGACTTTTCCGGCCCGCACAAGAAACTGCTGGAGCGTGGGCTGATCAGCGAGGAAAGCGACCAGCACCAGTACCGCTTCCTGGACATCGTCGATGTTGACACCAACAAGCCGTTGTTCCGCATCGAGCACGAAACCCGCAGCATGCGCCACCCGATGTTCGGCCGCACCTTCATCAACCGTAACCCCGACATGAACAACCGCAACTTCGTTCCGGGTTACGAAGTGGGATTGTGGGCGCTGAACTGATTCTTCGTTTTTCCGTCCCGGGCGCGGTCCGGAATCATAGGGTTGTGCCCAATCGCGTTGTGCCGATCGTGGTGTGGCCATCGCGTTGTGCCCTTCGTGTCATGGCCGGGCCTGGCCCGGCTACCCACGACTTTGCTGAATCCCGCATCGCAAGTCGTGCGCGATCAAGACATACCCGGATCGAATCCGGGGACAACCACGACACAAACGAAACGCCGCGTCTTTGATCCATCGGAGTTCCCCACATGTCGCTCCCGCCCTATCAGGTCTCCGCCTTCAACACCGCCAAGGCGTCGGAGAACAAGATCCACGACGACGCCACCGCCCAGCGCTTCGGCTTCAAGGGCGGCTTTGTCGGCGGCGTGAACGTCTATGCCTACATGTCGCACCAACCGGTGCGGCGCTGGGGCCGGACCTGGCTGGAACGCGGCACCGGCGAGGCAAAATTCGGCAAACCCGTGTATGAGAACGACATCGCCGAAGTCACTGCCCTCGAAGATGCCGACGGGATGCAATTGACCGTCCACAGCCAGGGCATCCTGTGCGCGACCGGCCGAGCTTCCCTGCCGAACGATCTGCCGCCGGCGCCGGCGCTGAGTGACTTCAAAGCCGTCGCCCCCCGCACCGACCGCGCCGCCGCCGACGAAGCCTCGCTGAAAATCGGCGAGTGGCTTGGTATGACGCCGCTGCCGATTACTGAGGCGTTCCACGCCCGGGACCTGCAAGACATCCGCGAAACCGATCCGATTTATGCGCGGGAGCGGATCGTCCACACCGGAACGATCATCCGCTGCTGCAACTGGGCGCTGACCCATAACGTTATTCTGCCGGCCTGGATTCACATGGGCAGCACGGTGCGCAACCTCGGCCTCGCCCATGTCGGCGACACCCTGAACGTGCGGGCGCGGATCACGAAAAACTACGAGCACAAAGGCCATAAATGGGTGGAGATCGATGCCATGGTCGTTGCCAATGAAACGACACCGGTCATCCGAGCGACCCACATCGCGATCTATCGGCCGCGGCAGTTGGCGGAGGCGGCGTAAATGACAAGCTCCTATTGTAATGAGCCTATTTTATCCAGATCTCTATTTCGGGTGACGTCATGAAAATATTGATTGTAATTCTATCATCTATAAATGAAGCAATAAAAATTGCGCCTAACGATCTATTTCGTAATTTTTCTTACGCTGAGGTATCTGATAGTACAAGGATTACGTCTTACGAGGCCTTACGTGAAAGTGTGGATAGTCTTAGAGATTATCGAATTCTCGTTTTGGAGGAATCTGCAGGTAATAAAGGATGTTTTCCTTTTATTATTGAATGTGAAGCGGGTATTGTTGATCAATCTCTGAACGCCATAAGTTTTCCTTTGAAAAAATTGGCATACATTCCTTATACGGCGATATCGTCGCTTAACTTTAGTTTCGAGATCGGCACGACAACCGCCAGATCATTTAAGTTGAACCAATTCAATGACTGGTCTGGTGTCCATTCTGTTCTGATCGACGACAAGCTGTATAACAATCTTCCTCGAGAAAATATTAAGATAGTTAGTGATTTTCTTGGAGGCGCGTGGGAACACCGGAAAACCCCCTTTGACGACACCTGGATTGATCAGCAAGATGTCATACCGATTTCGTTTCGAAAACTGTTTGTGGACGGCGTTTTGCCTCCAACAGCGCCGTTAACGGATCTCGAGTGGATGGCAAATGTTTTAGGATTAAGTTGGGCAGCGCGGCTGAAAATCCCAGCTAATATCACGGCGCCCATTGAGCCCGAGTTTATTGGTGCAAAGCTGATGATGCATCATGAACCTCTGGATCTGGGAGAAGTTGGAAAGGACCAACTTACTGAAAAAGGCTGGAAATCGCAAAAGCAGTTTATTGATCTTTTAATCTCTCGTTTAGAAAATGTGCAGAATACGATTCTTAGAGGTTCGCTCGAAATATATCGACAGGCGCTTGGCGAGCATTACGTCGATGTGGATCCAATCCTTCTTGGTAGCGCTGGCACAGTCATTAACCTGCTGAGTTCCGTCGTTGATGAGGAGTTGCTTGAGATTGAAGCTGCTGCTATTAAAGGTCTGAGCGCCAATCATGGTCTGTTGATAAGGAGATTTCCTCAGTGGCAGCTTTACCTTGATGACATCCGAGGGAATGATGTCGAAGCCTCAGCAGCGAGCGCGAGCTTTGACTCTGTTCGAAAAATTGTTGAGGCCACTCAGTTGGTTGGTTTTGTTGATAACAATATACCGCGAACCTTAGCAATATTAGATGACGCTTCATCAAGAAAACCTAACGGCGACAACTCGGTCGTAACTAGTCTGTTTCGCAGCGTGAGCAATGTTGTGGCTCGTGTCGCCCAGCGTGCTCTGCAGGATTTTGTAAAGGAGCTTCGGCCGACTGGGATCAAACTCGTGACCGGCGCCACCTATGGAGCCGCTTGGGAGTTTATTAAAGGCATATCGCACTCATTAAGTGATCTTGCAGTTAAGATTCCAAATTTATTCGAATGGGTCAGGCCCGTATTGCAGGTGCTGGGGCTGCTCTGAGAGAGTAACTCGGAATAAACCCTCAATCATCTTCGGCTGTGAAAGAATTCTGGTAAGCATGGATTAAGAATTCGCGCCTATGAACGGAATTTTATTTTTGTAGTCGATTTAGTTAATAGGGCCCTTTAATCATAGCCTAAACCGCCTGCACCTGCGTCAACCGCAGGAAACTGATCACACAGGCGAATCCCGAACACACCGCCCCAACCGTCAGCGCGATCCCGACCCCTGCGCCGATATTCCCATGCGTGATCGCGAAGATCACCGCCACCATCACCCCTCCGATCGTCTGCCCGGTCAGCCGAGCCGTCGAAAGCACCCCGCTCGCCACTCCGCTGCGGGACCGGGGTGCCGCCGAGATCAGCGCCCGGTTGTTCGGCGACTGGAAAAAC
>JAYUEJ010000666.1:0-11088 GCA_043739265.1 Rhodopila sp.
AATGTGCTTCGGATTACCCATCAGGAACGCCACGCGCGTTATCGGCTGGACGTTCTGCGATCGGCTTGAAACCATTTTGCCAGCGCAATCAAGGCGCGACGGGCCAGCGCCGCGTCCCGAGCGAGCGCCAGAAGGCCAGGGATTTGGTTTGGTTGCAGGAGGACGGATCGCAACACCGGCAGCAAACCGATTCCGCCGGCTTGATCCAGCGCAATCAGGGCGGCCGGCGGCAAATCCATCTCGGCTGGATCGCAGATGGCGCGAATGACCATCACCGGAAGGCCATGGGCAGCGGCGACCCGAGCGACGGCGCCGCTCTCCAGGTCGATCGCGTGCGCTTGGGTGGATGCGTGCAGATGGCGCTTCGCCGCTGCATTGGCCGCGATCTCCGCCCCACCCAGGATGGTGTGGGGGGTCAGGCCGCCGAACGCTTCCGCCAGGGTCGGGTCGGCGCGCCATGTTTCGCCGTCCGATAGAATGATGGACGGGATCAGCAGGCTGCCAGGCCGTAGCGCCGGATCAAGGCCGCCGGCGAGGCCGAAGCTGACCAGTGCCGTGGCCCCGTCCTCGATCAACCGCCGCGCGGCCGCTGCTGCCCCGGCCGGGGTGCCGCCGCCGGCGCGGACGGGATAGCCGAACCGGGCGGCGATGCGCGCCTCCGCCGCCAGGCCGACGACAAAACCAGGCGTTGGAAAACCGGGCGTTGGAAAACCGGGCCTGGGAAAACTGGGCATGGGAAAACCGGGCGTCGCAAAACCGGGTATTGGAGGGGCGGTCAGAATCCGAACTCTACCCGGCGGAGGTTGGCGCGGTGCAGATTTTGGTAACGGGCGAGGGCCAGCAGCGGGAAATACAATCTGTAGCCGTGGTAGCGCAGATAGAAGACACGCGGGAAACCGACCGCGGTGTAGGGGGCCTCGGTCCACTCGCCGTTGGATCCCTGCGTGGCCGCCAACCAGGCGATCCCGCGCGCGGTGGCGGGATGGAAGCTGGCACCGGCGGCCATCAGACCCAGTACGGCCCAGGCGGTCTGGCTGGGGGTGCTTTCCTTGTAACGGCCGGGGGCGGCGCCGGCGTAGCTTTCCTCGTCCTCACCCCAGCCACCATCGTCGCGTTGGGTCGATACCAGCCAGTCCACCGCCCGGGTCATTGCCGGATCGTGATGGGCGATGCCGGCCGCGTTCAGGGCGCAGAGCACCGACCAGGTGCCGTAGATGTAGTTGGTGCCCCAGCGGCCGAACCAACTTCCGTCCGCCTCTTGTTCGCGCCGCAGATATTCCAGCGATCGGGCCATCACGGGGTCGCCGGCGGTCATGCCGATTTGCGCCAGGAAAGAGACGCACCGGGCGCTGACATCGGCCGTTGGCGGATCCAGCAGCGCTCCGTGATCAGCGAACGGAATGTGATTGAGATAATGGTGGGTGTTCTCGGGTTCGAACGCACCCCAACCGCCGTCGGAGGATTGCATGCCGATCACCCATTCGCGGGCGCGTTCGATCGCAACGGCATGCGCCGGGTCACCGTTCCGGTGCAGTAACATGCCGACAACCGCGGTGTCGTCCACGTCCGGGTAATGCGGATTGTTGTATTGGAACGCCCAGCCTCCCGGGCGCAGGCCGGGACGACGGACGGCCCAGTCACCGATCAGGCTGGTGATTTGCAACGGCGTCAGCCAATCGCAGGCGGCATCCGTCACCACGCCGGCCTCGGCCAGGGCATGCCCGGCCAGGCTGGTGTCCCATACCGGGGACAGGCAGGGTTGGCAGTAGGCACGATCCGGCTCGATCACCAGCAGCTTTCGCACGGACTGCCAGGCGATGGCGGCGTCGGGATGGTCGGGCTTGTAGCCCAGTGCGTCGAACATCATCACGCTGTTCGCCATGGCCGGGTAAATCGCGCCCAGTCCGTCCTCGCCGTTCAGACGTTCGGTGACGAAGGCGACGGCCCTGGCGATCGCACTCCGGCGCGTGGATTTGGGAAACAGCGGTTCGGCGGCCCGCAACAGGACATCGACGCCCTTGAAAAATCGCCCCCAGGCGGAACGATAGGGGCCGCGAATCCAGTCCTTCACGGCGTCGGGCGGGGTGCGGAAGAGTTCGGAAATGCCGATCGCGCGCGGATTCCTCGCCGTTGGACGCAAGCCCATCAGCACCAGCAGCGGGACGATAACGGTCCTGGACCAATAGGATACCTTGGACAGGTGAAACGGAAACCACAGCGGCAGATGCATGATTTCCACCGGCATCACCGGCACCGCGCGCCACGGAATCGCGCCGAACAGCGCCAATTGGGCGCGGGTGAAGACGTTGGTCCTTTCCGCCCCGCCCGCCGCCAGAATTGCCTCACGCGCCAGTCGCATGTGCGGCGCATCCGGATCGTCGCCGATCGCCTTCAGCGCGAAATAGGCTTTCACGCTGGCGGACAGGTTGAACGCGCCGTCGTGGAACAACGGCCAGCCGCCATGCCGCCCCTGAATGGCGCGCAGATAGACACCGATGCGGGCTTCCAGATCAGGGTCGATACGATCCAGGAAGTGTTCGAGCAGCACGTATTCGGCCGGAATGGTCGCATCCGCTTCCAACTCGAAAACGAAATGTCCGTCGGGCTTCTGGTGCCGGGTCAGCGCCTGACTCGCACGGGTAACCGCGTTCAGCAATGCGGCGTCATCGACAACCGGCGCGGCGATTACGTCGAGAGGCATCATGTCCTTGCAGTCAAAGCGAGAGAATAACATCCGCGGCGGTGCGGCCGGACCTTATGGCGCCCTCGATCGTGGCGGGCAAGCCGGTGTCGGTCCAATCGCCGGCGAGTGCCAGGTTGGCGGCCAGCCCCGTCCGCGCTTTCGGCCGCCGCTGTTCCTGTTGATCGGTCGCGGCGAAGGTCGCACGCTTTTCCTTCACCACGCGGAACGGCGGCAGGTTTTCCTTGGCGCCGGCGGGCAGCCCGAGTGCATCGACGACATTCGGCCATGCCAGAGCGGCAATGGACCGAGCCGGATCGTCCACAATGTTGTTGGCCGCGCTGATGGTCACCGAGACATGGCCCGGCTTGATGAATACCCAATCCGCCGTGGCGGACGTCAGGCCGATGAACCCTTGTTCGGCGAACGGGCCGCCGGGATCGGCGTCATGCCTGAAATGGATGTTCAGGATGGCCTCGAACGCCTCCGGTGCCATCAGCCCCGGCAGCAGATTGGAGGCGGTCGATGGCGGTACCGCCAGCACGACGGCATCGCCCGGTTCAACCGCGATCGATCCGGCTGGCCCCCAGAGCGCGGTGGCATTCCCGTCTCTGACCGTCACCGTGGCGATGCGGCTGTTGAACCGGATGTCGGCACCACGCGCGCGCAAGGTGGCGATCGCCGGGTCGATCAACGCCTCCGACAGGCCTTCCTTCGGCAGCACGGGTATGCACGCCCGGCCGCCGGCCAGCAGCGTCTCCCGCATCACAGCACCGAGCAACCGGGCCAGACCCTCTTGCGCGGGGGTATTGAGGGCGGCGATCGCCAGGGGTTCCACCAGACGCCAATAGAGCCGGCCGCGGCGCATGCTGTCGGCCACCGGTGTGTTGTTCCGGATGCGAGCGATGCGGGCCATGCCGATGTAGTCGAACAAGCGGGTTTCCGGCACCCGGCGGTTGCCGCGCAAAATCCACCAGGGGATCCGTCCGGGGTTCGGGTGCACGACCCACCGCTCTCCGGTGCCGATATCCATGAACGGGAAAATTGCTTCTTTTCGGACGTGAAACGCGTCCTGCGCCCCGATTTCGGCGATATAGGCTTTGGCGGACAGATTGCCCGACAGCAGCATATGATTGCCGTTGTCGATCCGCAGCCCCAGTTCCTTATCGAAAAATGAGCGGCAGCGACCGCCCGCGGCCGGACCGGCCTCATGAACGACCACCGACCAGCCGGCCGCGGTCAGCGATAGCGCAGCGGAGAGGCCCGCAAGCCCGGCGCCGATGACGTGGACGACCTTCATCCGGTGATACCCTGGCGCCGTCGCACGTCATGACGTGCAGGGGCCGGTGCGGTCACAGCAGGCACAACGCCTGAAGTTCATGGCGGAGGCTGGCGGGCAGGCTGTCCAGTCCCGAGATCGCGCCCATGGCCTGCATGTCGGCCGGAGCGGCATCCGGATCGAGGTATCGCCAGCCCTGGAAGGGGCGCGTCGGGCGTCCGGTCAACGGGACGACGTTTGGGTCGAGGATGAAGCTTGCGCAGGCGGACAGGTCGGGGCGCTGATCCTCGACGATGTCCAGGATGCGCTGCCGCGCCGCCATCGTGCCGCCGATGACCCAGTACATCGACCCGCCCTCGACCACCTCTGTTCGGCGGCGGGGAAAGTTGCGGGTGCGATGACGCAGCGGCGCATTGTCGCGCATGCGTTCGGCCTGCAATTCGCGAAGATGGTCGATGTCACGGACACCGACGGCCAGCTTAGTCAGATGCAACATGGTTTTGGCGACTCGGTTGTCCGTATCTGCATCATGCGACTGTAGGCGCAAACGCGGGCGGCTTCACCGGGTCGAAATGGGCAACACGGTTGATTTCATGTTGCGGTGCAGCATATTGACTGTTCCAGGTTTGAAAGGGCGCAAGCCGCATGAAATGGTCCCGTAATTTTCGTACGCTTCGCCGAGGCATCACGCTCGCTACCCGGATCGTGAAAGCGACAGTGGGCGGGCGGACGCGTACGCGCCTGGCGTCACCGGTGGAACGAAGCCGGCTGGTTGAGGTGCATGAATTTGGCGACAATCCGGGCCGGCTTCGCATGCTCGCGCATCTGCCGCCGTCGATCGCGGGTTGCCCGCTGGTCGTGGTTCTGCATGGCTGCGGCCAGGATGCCGCGGGGTTCGCGGCGGATTCCGGTTGGATCGCGCTGGCGGACCGGCTGCGCTTCGCATTGCTGCTGCCGGAGCAAGCCGAGGCCAACAACCGCGGCCGCTGTTTCCAGTGGTTCGAGTCGTCGCATACCGCGCGCGATGGTGGTGAGTCCGGGTCCATCGCCGCCATGATCCGCACGGCGATCGACACCTTCGGCAGCGATTCCAGGCGGGTGTTTGTCGTCGGCCTGTCGGCGGGCGGGGCCATGACCGCCGCGCTGTTGGCGGCCTATCCGGATCTGTTCGCCGCGGGTGCGTCGGTTGCGGGGCTACCCGTTGGTGCCGCTCGGACGGGTCTGCAGGCGATCCTGCGGATGACCTCGGCTGGACCCAATCGAAGTCCAGAGGACTGGGCCGCACAGGTGCGTGCTGCCGCACCGGCCGGATTTGCCGGGCCGTGGCCGCGTTTGTCGATCTGGCACGGCCAGGCCGACACCACCGTGTCGCCCGAAAATGGCGATCTGCTGGCAACGCAGTGGCGCTCGCTGCATGGTTTGACCGCGCCGGAGGTGGCCGAACGATCGCGGAACGGGGTGCGCCATCGCTCCTGGGCGGACGGCACGCACACTCTGGTGGAGCAATGGTCGCTGCCGCACCTGCCGCATGCCTATCCGGTGGGCTCGCTTGTGGTTGCACCCGGACGATTCGTGGAACAGGCGCCGGTCGATGCCACGGCCGCGATCGCGCGGTTTTTCGGGCTGGAGGATGCCGGCGTGCGATAGCGTGATGGGGCGGGTGGCTTTCCGCGGGCAGGGCAATTGGGTGAAGTTATATCGGTGCCTTGGCCGGCCCGATGCTCATTTATCAGCCCGTCTTGGCGAACTTCGTGTTGCAGTCTTGCTTATTCCACCGATTGGCCGGGGGTTGGTATGAGTTGAGTCGCCCCGGAACCTTGGCTCGACATGGACAGCCGCCGGCTTCCGTCCGCGGTCAGATACGCCACCTGCCCGCCGACAATCGTCGCGACCGCCCGCGACGTCACCGGATCGGCCAGTACCAGATCCGCCCGCTTCCCTGGCTCGATCGTTCCACGATCCGTCAAGCCGCAAGCCCGCGCCGGATTTTCCGAAATCATTCCCCATGCCTGCGCCCTATCCAGCACGCCCCGGTCTGACAGAATGAAGGCCGCGCGCATCATCGCCGGATAGAAATAATCCGAGGTCAGCACGGAACAAATCCCCGCCTCCGCCAGGTGTGCCGCCGATGCCCAGCCGAGGTGCGAGCCGCCGCGGACCACGTTCGGACACCCCATGGCAACGAAATCGCCGGCGTCGGCAGCGGCTTGCGCAACGGCCTCGGTCATCGGGAATTCGCAAATCCTGGCTCCGCGCGCCCGAAAGCCGTCCCGCACCTGGATGCTATCATCGTCATGACTGGCCATCGGCAAACCCGCCGCCCTGGCCGCCGCGGCTATCCGATCCAGAGCGGCCGGAACCGCATCGCCTCGGGAGGCAACCGCATCCGCCAGCGTTCGGAACGCATCCATCCCCATCCCGGCGCGATCGCTGTATTTCGCCCCTGCCACCGGATTCTTTAGTTTCTTCAGGATCGATGGCGTGTGGTCATTGAAGGCCAGCAGATGCACGCGCCCCGCCGCGATATCGGCCAACACGGTTTCCAGCGCGTCCAGATTGAAAGCCTCCCACCGCAGATGCACGCGCATGTCGCAAATCCAGGAACCGGCATCCAGGGCGGCCAGCAACGCACGCCAGGCGGTCAGGCTGCGCAACCCGGGCTCCCACGACACGGTCACGCCATGGAACGCGGTGGTGATGCCGTTGGCGAGCAATTGCGCTTCGGTATCAAGCAGCGCGAGATCGGGCGGGAAATCGACGCCGGGGCGGGGTTGAAGCTGACGCTCGAACGCATCTCCGTGCAGATCGACGATGCCTGGCAGGACCAACAACCCGGATGCGTCGAGCCGCGCGCCGCCATCGGTTGGTCCGACGCGGTCGATGCGCCCGTCGCTCAGGCGCAGATCCACCTGCCGCAATCCGTCCGACGCCAGCAAGACCGTCCCGCCGGTGATACGCAGATCATGCATGGGGGGCGCTTTCATGGTTCGAAGACGATTTGCACGCGCGGTGTGGGATAACACCCGGTCGCGAACTCGACGATGGTGCCGGCGCGGTCCACGTTGACATTCTCTGTGATCAGCACCGGCTGGTTGCGCGCCATGCGTAACAGATCGGCCTCGGCCCGGGTGGGTAACCGAGCGGTCACGCGGGTTTGGCGACGCAGGTAGTCGATGACGCCGACGTCGCGCAGGGCGTCGGTAATGCCCGGGTTCGCCTGCAGCGCGTGAAGCATCCCTTGCAAGCAGAAATAATGGTAGGTGAGGCTTACGGGGCGGTCGTCCGCGAAGCCCAGACGCTCCAGCAGCACGACGCGACTGCCGTCACGCACGCCCAATCCAGCGGCGATGCGCCGATCCGCGGGGATTTCCCGCAACTGGCGAACGACGCCGGACGGTTCTTTGTTATGTTTTCGTATCCATTCGGAGAACCTTGTTCGCGCCTCTACAGTATAGTCCAGAACGTCTTCGGCCACGAACGATCCTCGCCCTTGCTCGATCCGCACCAACCCGTCCCGGGACAGTTCTTCCAACGCCCGTCGCACGGTGTGACGATTGACGCCGAACCGGGCGGACAATTCGGATTCGGTGGGGAGACGCGTGCCCGGTTTAAGCGCGCCGGAGGTGATCCCGGCGTGCAGTTCGGCGACGATCTGGCGCCACAACGCGACGCCATCCTGGCGGTTGACCGGATGAGTTGGGGAGTCGTCGGTATCGGCGGGCACGTTCATCGAACTTTCACACAAACATTTGGCATATTGAGGTTGACGATAGCCGGGTCGGCGTCTAGTTGTCTAGACAAGTCAACAACCTTCGTATGGCCATGAACGACAGTGTCCCTGCGTATTCCGCTCGCCGTCGCTGGATGGCCGTCCTGGCTCGGGCGGATGCTGACCAGATCGATGCCTTGTTGGCGGGTTGCGGCGAACTGCCCGGCCATACGATCCTGCGTGGACCCGAGTGCGGACTGGTGATGGTCCGCGGCCGAGCGGGCGGGGGCGGGTCGGCGTTCAATCTGGGGGAAATGACGGTGACGCGATGCACGATACGGACGGATACCGGGTTCGTCGGTCACGCCTATGTCACCGGACGGGAAACGCGTGGTGCCGAATTGGCGGCGCTGGTCGATGCGCTGATGCAGGATGCCGACCGAACCGGCGAAATCGAAAGCGGCGTGATTGCCAGGCTGGCGGCGTGTCAGGCTGGACACACGGCCGAACGGGCAGCCAAGGCGGCGGCGACACGGGTGCAATTCTTTGCCATGCAGACGATGCGCACATGATCCTTTCCGCCGGCTTCGCCGATCCCGTCGCTGATTCGCAATGGTGTTTCCGAGCGGTGCTGGATGCGATGGCGCGGCCGGGCCGTATCTATGCGGTGCGCGGCGTTTCGGCTCCGGCGCCGTTGTGCGATGCGTCAGCGGCGGTGCTGTTGACGCTGGCGGATCATGAAACGCCGCTTTGGCTGGATTCGACCGCCGAAACCGCGCGCGCCTGGATCGCCTTCCATACCGGCGCGGCGATCGTGCCGGTTTCGAATCGGGCGATGTTCGCGATGGCATTTTCGTTGCCGGATATGGCGGGGCTGCTGAATGGGACGGACGAGACGCCGGAGACCGCGGCCACGGTGATACTGCAAGTGTCGTCGCTGGAATCCGGCCGCCGGTTCGTGTTGTCCGGCCCCGGTTTGCGGGAACCGGCGGCGCTGACCGTTGCCGGTCTGCCGCCTGATTTCGTTGCTCTTTGGCAGCGGAACCACGGGTTGTTCCCACGCGGTATCGATTTGATCCTGTGCGCCGGTGGTCACCTCGCCGCGCTGCCCCGCAGCGTCAGTGTCAGGGAGTCCTGATCATGGCCTATGTCGCGGTCAAAGGCGGGGAAGCGGCGATCGACAACGCCCATGCCTGGCTGGCGGAGGAGCGTCGCGGCGACACCGCCACACCGGCCTTGTCGGTCGGCCAAATTCAACAGCAGCTTGGACGTTCCGTCGATCGCGTGATGGCGGAGGGTTCTTTATACGACTGCGAACTTGCGGCGCTGGCGATCAAGCAGGCGCAGGGCGACCTGATCGAGGCGGCCTTTCTGTTGCGGGCCTATCGCACGACGCTGCCTCGGTTCGCGCATTCCAATCCTGTCGAAACCGCATCGATGCGGATCGAGCGACGGGTGTCCGCGATCTTCAAGGATTTGCCGGGCGGTCAGGTGCTCGGCCCGACTTACGACTATACTCACCGGCTGCTGGACTTCGCACTGTTGGACGACCAGACCGTCGCGTGCGCCCGGGCGACGGCGGTGGACGATTTAGCAACGATGCCGCGCGTGCCGGATATTCTTGGCCATGAGGGATTGTTGGAAGCGGATGTCGTATCGGATCGGGAACCAGGGGACCTGACGCGCGAACCGCTGACGTTCCCGGCCGGCCGCGACGTGCGGCTTCAGGCCCTGGCGCGAGGCGATGAAGGATTTCTGCTTGGACTTGGGTATTCCACGCAGCGTGGCTACGGCGGGTCGCATCCGTTTGCCGGCGAACTTCGCATGGGCACGGTTTCGGTTGAAATCGAACCGGCGGAACTTGGTTTCGCCATCGATATCGGCGACCTGATCCTGACCGAATGCCAGATGGTCAATCAGTTCAAAGGGTCGAAGTCGGAGCCGCCTCAGTTCACCCGAGGCTATGGACTGGTGTTCGGCTTCGGCGAACGCAAGGCGATGGCGATGGCGCTGGTGGATCGCGCCATGCGGGCCGAGGAACTGGGTGAGGACGTTTTGGCGCCGGCGCAGAACGTCGAATTCGTGCTGTATCACTCGGACAATATCGAGGCGACCGGTTTCGTCGAGCATTTGAAGCTGCCGCATTACGTTGATTTCCAGAGCGAACTGCAGACCGTGCGCCGGATGCGGGCGGAGGGTTCGGCATGAAAGGTTACAATTTCGCCTACCTCGACGAGCAGAGCAAGCGGATGATCCGGCGTGCGCTGCTGAAAGCTGTTGCGATTCCAGGACATCAGGTGCCGTTTGGTTCCCGTGAGATGCCGCTGCCGTATGGCTGGGGCACGGGCGGGATTCAGGTGACGGCGTCGATTCTTGGCGCGAACGACGTGTTGAAGGTGATCGACCAGGGTGCGGACGACACGACGAACGCGGTGTCGATCCGGCGTTTTTTCGCGCGGACGGCGGGGGTGGCTACCACCACCGCGACGGCGGAGGCGACGGTGATTCAGACCCGGCATCGCATTCCGGAGAAGCCACTGCGCGAAGACCAGATCATCGTGTATCAGGTGCCGCAACCGGAGCCGTTGTTTCGTCTGGAACCAAGCCGCGTGGAGACGAAACGCATGCACGGTCTGGCGGATTACGGGCTGATGCATGTGAAGTTGTACGAAGATGTTTCTCGTTTCGGTCAGATATCCATCAGCTATGACTACCCGGTGATGGTGAACGAACGTTACCTTATGTCGCCCAGTCCGATTCCGGCGTTCGACAATCCGAAGATGGACATGATGGCGGCGCTGCAATTGTTCGGCGCGGGCCGTGAAAAGCGGATTTATGCGATCCCGCCCTGGACACGGGTCAGGTCGCTGGATTTCGTTGATTATCCGTTCCGGACGATCAATGCGCCGCACCCGTGCGGGCTGTGTGGCGCGGCCGATGCTTACCTGGATGAGGTGGTGACCGACAACCGGGGCGGGCGGTTGTTCGTGTGTTCGGATACCGATCATTGTGCGGAACGGCGTGCGGCCGGGCACGTTGGGACAGATGGGTTGCGGGAGGCGGCGGAGTGACCGGCCGATCGTCATGGAACGGAACGAGCAGCGGCATGGCCGAACCCACTCTGCTGTGCGGCCGCGGCCTGAGCCTGAATTTCGGCGGGATCATTGCACTGGCCGACGTGGACGTCGATTTGTGGGCCGGCGAGATGCTGGCGATCGTGGGTGAATCCGGCTCCGGCAAGACCACGCTGCTGAATGTCCTGTCGGGCCGCCTGGTGCCGGACCGAGGCACGGTCTGGTATCGCGACCCGGCCGATCAACTACACGATGTGCATGCCATGCCGGCACCGTCGTTGCGGACCTTGCACCGGTCCGACTGGGGTTTTGTGCATCAGGACCCGCGCCAAAACCTGCGCATGGC
>JAYUEJ010000667.1:0-3676 GCA_043739265.1 Rhodopila sp.
GCTTCGAGCACTTCGCCGAACACCGCCTGGCGGCGGTCGAGGCCGTTCGCGGGTTGAGAACCGAGTGACCCCGGACAACTTCGCCAAGACCCTTGCCTCCGCCGGCGCGCACTAACTGACCATCATGCTGGGGCGGCCGCCCCAGCATGATGGTGCTATTGGTTCTAATCTGACGTTTGCATGGGCTTTAGGCTGATGGGCTAATGTTCTGGTTCACACGGAACAAGTTGTCCGGATCGAACTTTCGCTTCACCGCGACCAACCGATCGAAATTCGCGCCGTAGCTCGCCCTGACACGGGCCTCGCCCTCGTCGTCAGACATGAAGTTCACGTAGCCACCGCCGAGATTATGGGGATGCACACCCTCCCAGTAGTCCTTCGCCCAGCTCTTCAACGCTGCGGCCTTGGCGGGGTCAGGGTCGATGGCGGCGATCACCATGGACCAGGTGGCGTCACGGGCGCCCCACGCTGTCTCGCCCGGTCCGACCGCATGCACCGCCTTGTCAATCGGGTAGAGGTGCATGAGCGACAGCTCGCTCGGAGTATTGGCGGCGTGCCGCAGATGCTCCTCGATCGCTGCGTCGGTCAGCTCCCGCACGAAGTCACCCTTCCAATACCACTGCATCCCCGTGGGCAGGAGTCCATCGAACAGACCCTGTATCGCCGGGAACGGCATCTGGCTCATCCAGTCGAGCAGCGGTTCCGGGAGCGCGGTCCGCACGGGCTGCATGGCTGCCTCCCCCTCGGTCTGCGTGCCAGCGTAGCAGGAGATCAGCGCGCAGATGCGCCGGCCCCAGATCTCGCGCGGGAAGGGCATGGTGGACGGCACCGTTTTCAGGCCGAGAAAGGTGCATAGCTCGGGCGGCGCCTTGGGCAGGAAGTCCCGGTACCAACGCATGATCTCGCCCGCCTGCGCCTGATCCCAGAAAATGGGGCCGGCATAGACCATGCTGACCGGATGGGCGCGGAACACGAAGCTGGTGACGACACCGAAATTACCGCCGCCGCCGCGCAGGCCCCAGAAAAGATCCTCGTTCTGAGTCCCGTTGGCAGTCACGAAGCTGCCGTCCGCAAGCACCACATCGGCCTCAAACAGGTTGTCGATCGTCAGGCCGTATTTACGCGTCAGGTAGCCCGATCCGCCGCCCAACGTGAGGCCACCGACGCCGGTCGTCGAAACGATGCCCGCCGGTACCGCCAAGCCGAAGGCATGGGTCGCATGGTCCATGTCGCCTTGGGTGCAGCCCGGTCCGACGCGCACAAGGCGGGTCGCGGGATCGACGCGCACGCCTTTCATTGGCGAGAGGTCGATGACAACGCCATCGTCGCAACTGCCGAGCCCCGGCCCGTTGTGGCCGCCGCCGCGCACGGCGAGCAGATGGCCGTTCTCTCGCGCGAAATGCACGGTGGCGATGACATCCGCCACGTCTGTGCAACGACAAATCATCAATGGCCGTTTGTCGATCATTCCGTTGTAGAGTTTGCATGCCTCCGCGTAACCCGGATCGTCCTTTTGGATCAGGCTGCCACGCAGGCTCTGCTTCAGGGTCTCTATTTGCAGGTTTCCCATGGTGTCCTCCCAGGTAGTTTTTGACTTGTCAGCAATTTGAACTTAGAGGACTCGCTCCTGTCGTGTGAATGACCAGTCGTGCTAGGTTCTTGCTCTATAATCCGGAAATGTGCGCGCATTGATAGATAATCCCAAACGATTTGCCGCGAATCCGTAAAGGAGGTTTGGCGTGGAGATTTTATCGGACGTTTTGCGTTCGGTTCGATTGAGCGGCGCACTCTTCTTCGACGTTGAGGCGAAGGGCACCTGGGTTGCCGAAACGCCGGCGATGCCGAAGATCGCCAGCCTGGTCATGCCTGACGCTGAACATGTCATTGGTTTCCATGCGATCTTGTCCGGATCCTGCTGGGCCGAGTTGCGGGACGGCTCGACGCCTGCCGTGCAACTAAACGCCGGCGACGTGATCATTCTGCCCGGCGGCATTCAACACAGTCTGAGCTCGGCACCCGGTATGCGTGCCGAGCCTGACCTCTCACTGTACTACCGTCCGACGGACCGGCCGCTTCCGTCTATCCTACAAACGGGGGCCGGAGAAGCAGGGGGCGGAGTCCGGTTCGTATGCGGCTATCTCGGATGCGATGCGAAGCCGTTCAACCCGCTGCTCGACGCTTTGCCGAACCTTATTCACGCGCGCGGCCAGGCCGACGGTCCGGGCTGGGCAGGCCAGTTGATTCGCATGGCTCTCGGCGAGAGTCAGGCTCGACGCGATGGAAGCGAGATAGTGCTGGCGCGGCTAAGCGAGCTTCTATTCGTGGAGGTGCTGCGGGGTTACGTTGACACGCTGGCGGACGATGCCCGTGGGTGGCTCTCAGGTCTTCGCGATCGGCATGTCGGTGCGGCGCTGCGCCTGATCCACGGACGCCCAACTGAGGCCTGGACGCTGGAAGGGTTGGCCCGGGCAGTGGGGTTGTCGCGTTCCGTCTTCGCCGAGCGGTTCACCCATTATGTCCAGATGCCACCAATGCATTATCTCGGGCGTTGGCGCCTACAGCTCGCTGCGCGTCTCCTGGAACGGCCCGGTGTCAATATCGCTGAGGTGTCGGAGAAGGTCGGATACGAGTCGGAGGCGGCATTCAACCGCGCGTTCAAGAAGCTGATGGGCACTCCGCCCGGAGTCTGGCGCAAGGGCCGCGCTTTAGACATCACCGAGGTACGGTCATCGGGAGCCATAGCCGGTATTATCGCGAGCAGGGGGTGATCCGCCGATTCACACCCGCCCGATTGTTCCCGCATCAGCGGATGACAAGGATAAGAACCATATGGGTTCAGGCCATTACGGCACGCCGAGCATCGCATCGCGACTTCTCAATCACAACGGATTTTTCGTTCGGAAAATGTCAAGAGTTAGGCAATAAAAGACTGATACGGTCGTATGATTAACAGAACGATGAGGGAGTATAGCCCGTGGCCGGGTAAGAGCGGTGAATGACATTTTCTTGATTTGGTTTAAGACGTCCGTTCGATTTCAGACAGTTCTTATCCCGATCCAATAGCAAAGTTGGGACTTCGCTAAAAGCCGATGGTTGGACTGCGGCATGGTTTGGGCGAGATAAGTACCGTAAGTTGCGGACCGACCAGGATGGGTTTTAGCTGTATCGGTTCGCGCGCTGCCGAAGAGACGGCGGGATGCGCGCTACAGGAGGAGTACAAACATGGACGATAACGTGGGGACGACAAACGGCAAGTTGGCGCATGCGACCATGGACAACGCCACGTATGTGGCCGGGCGGCGGTCCTTCTTCAAGTACCGCGACCTGGGCGTGACCGAGGCCACCGGTGGCAAGATGCGGGCGCAGGTGACCACAGCCACCAGGGGGTTGGGCGAACCGACCGGCTGGCATTATCACGTCTGCGAGCATCAGCTCGTCTATATGCTGAAGGGCTGGGTCGATCTGGAATTCGAGGACGGCACGAAGGTGCGTCTGATGCCGGGCGAGTCGCTGATGATCCCGGGCGGCATGCGGCACAACGAGACAGCAACGGCGGATGAGCTGGAATTGCTGGAGGTCTCGGTGCCGGCGGAAATGAAGACGGTGGTGTGCAATCCGCCGGCTGGGATGGACTAGTCACCGGACCCTAAGCCGGCCGGACCCGGCAGATCCGGGT
>JAYUEJ010000668.1:0-3660 GCA_043739265.1 Rhodopila sp.
GATCGCGATAAATGAAAATGTCCTCCCAGGGGATGAACACTTTGTCCAAAACGAAGATCGCGTCGTTTTCGTCGAACCGGGAGGACAACGGATAGTCGAATGGACTGTTATGCCGCGCGGCCTGTTCGTAGGACGTGCGGCAGAATAGTTTCAGGCCGGGGGCATCGATCGGGACCATGAACATCAACGACATGTCCAGGTCCTCGGTCGCGGTTTTCGAAGACTGGCCCATGAAGTTGTAATGGGTGATCGCCGCCGATGTCGCGACGACCTTGGCACCCGAGACAATGATCCCTCCATCGACCTCTTTCTGCACACAAACGAAAACATCTTTGGTTTCTTCGGCAGGTTTGTGCCGATCGACCGGTGGATTGACGATCGCATGGTTCATGAAAGGAACGGCTTCCTGGGCGCGTTTATACCACGCCCGAGCATTGTCGGCGTATGGGCCGTAGTATTCGGCGTTGGCGCCGAGGGTATTGGTGTAGGCGGCTTTATAGTCCGGGGTTCGTCCCATCCAGCCGTAGGACAGCCGCGACCATGCGGCGATGGCCCCTTGCGCCCCGATCAGGTCTTCGCGGGATCGCTGCACGCGGAAGAATTTATGGGTGTAGCCTCCCGATCCGGTGTCGGTCGGGCAGGTCAGCGCGTCGTGCTGCTTCGGGTCGTGCAGGGCGTCGTAGAGCCGGGCGATCGACCGCACCGAGTTGCGGAAGGCGGGATGGGCGGTGACGTCAGGGACGCGTTCGCCGTCGATATACACTTCGCGCCCATCGCGCAGACTTTGACTGTATTCCGCCCCGGTGAACGGGCGGCGCTTGTCGGCGATGATGTCTTCCGGACGCATGCGGCTTCTCCCTGCTTCACGCCGCGAGCTTAGCCGGGGACCTGGTCCGGGCGCCATCGCCCACTCAGGCGCGTTCCGCCCAGTCGCAAATGCCCAGTCGTTTATGCCCAGTCGCTACCGTGCGGCTTGCAGCGGCATCCCTTTGGCGACCGCGTTGATGTCGTATGGCTGCTCCGCCAACGTTTCGGCATCCCACATGCTGCGCTGGATGTGCAGGAAGTCCCCGTCATAGACATGGATCGCACCGCTGATCCTGGCCAGCGGGTTGACGACCGAATGGATGATGTCGCGTCCCAGTATCGTGACATCGCCGGTTCCCAGCGCGGTGCCGCCAGCGGCCTCGATCTGATATTTCGCCGGGTTGGGAACGCGGCGCCAGAACATGTTGTCCTCTCGCCCGCCATACATGCCGATCACGGCCGACAGCAGGTGATTGTGCGGAAACGTCATCTGATGCGGTCCCCACGCGACGTTGATCACCGTGAGGTCGGGCGCGTGATGCAGCACGGTAATCCCGCCTTTTTCCGGTTCGCCGAGCTGGCGCAACAGGGACGCGGGATCGGAGACGGCGCGCGCCACGACGTCCTGCATGGCCTGGCGGGACCGTTCGTGAAGCGTGCCGCGCAGATCCGCGATGAACCGGTCGAGGTCGAACATGGTTGGTTCCTTTCTGCCTCGTGCGCTGACTGTGACCAGCGCGTGTGTTGCCCGCATATTGCGGCGGCGAGTCATCTGAGTCTGGACGCAACCGCCGACGATCACGCTTGTCGTTCCAGACTTCACGCCACGAATGCAAACACACTCACCGTCGGGACGCAATGCGACCTTGGATACCTCCCGAGGCAATCGGGTGACCAGGCGATTCTCGCAGGACGCACCGTTCCGTGCCTGACGACCGGCGGATTGTATCTCGCCAGACGGGCAGGTTTCGGTTGGTATCTGCAATGAATTCATTAAAGAGCCACCTGGTCTATATCACCCTTCTTCAATGACGTGCTGCACGATCGCCGCCTGGGCAGGGTGACACGCGGGGTGACCCGAGTGGTGTCCCGGCCAGGGGGAGCGTGCAAATCGCGCGTTCGTTCATTCGGTTTTCAGTTTTAACACGGAGGCAGCCGGAGGACCACGAAGACCACTGAGACTCGCTGTGCTGGCTCCTCGGGACCTGACGGCCCGCGATCTTGGATTGGCGATCGCGGTGGATTGAAACAGCGGTTCGGGGTTGCTGGAAGCATTTTGTGGCGCCGCGGGTGGCGCCACTGCGTCGGAGGCGGCGATTTCTCAGTGGCCCTTCGCGGCCCTCGCGCTGTCTCCGTGCAAAAAGATTCCAGGCCTGACACCCACTCCACAGAACAACGGCAAGACACCGGACAGCAATACAACAACTGTGCCGATTGCCCAGAATCACTTGCATCGACTGGGAATTCCTTGGTTCTCGTAAGACGCAAAAGAGCGTTTTCACGATGACTGGGTTCTTACCCTGAGCCGGCACCTGCGTCATGGCGCGGCGGGTTCGGGCCAACTGGCGCGGCACCGGATCGACCGGGTGGCTCGAACACGTCGCGCCATGACTGTGCAAAGGAAGACGCGCGGCTTCCAGTCATCGTTAAAATGCTTTAAAATATCCTGGGGCGAACCAGGACGTTGGAACGCCAAGGACGCCAAGATACCGCGTTCACCGTCCAGCACACGGGCGTGGCTGGCTTCAACCGGTCCTTTGGGCGGACCAAAGCCCATACATCCTCCTTCCTTAGCGACCTGGTGACCTGCCGACCTTGGCGTTTCAACTTTGTTTATTCACCCGATTGCCCCGGGGTGCCTCCATTTGACAGCAGGGTTGTGTCGTGCGGAAAACGGGACGGACTTCCTGGGGAGCGTCCTGATATGCCGATAAAAAACATCCGCGGCGTCGATATCGTTTACGAAATCCTGGGCGACAGCGGTCCCTGGGTCACCGTCACACCCGGCGGTCGCCGCGGCCTGAGCGCCCAGCGAATACTGGCCGGCCTGATCGCCGACGCCGGCTACCGCGTGCTGATCCATGACCGGCGCAACACGGGCGCCTCCGGCATCGCCTTCCAGGGTGACAACGAGAGCCATGAGCAGGCCGAGGATCTGCTGGCTCTGTTACGCGATCTCGGCACCGGCCCCGTCTATGTCGCCGGTTCGTCATCCGGGGCTCGGATGTCCCTCCTGCTGGCGCAGCATCACCCGGACGCGGTCAAGGCGCTGCTGCTGTGGCGCGTCACCGGCGGGTCGTTCGCGGCGGCGCATCTGGCGTTTACCTATTACGAGCAATACCTGGATGCCGTGGCAGGCGGCGGGATCGAGGCCGTGCTGCAAACCGAACACTTCGCCGCGATGGCCGACGGCAACACGGTGAACGGTGAAACGCTGCGCCGGATGGGTGCCGATGCGTTTGCCGCTGCAATGCGCCGTTGGTTGGCCGGGTTCCGTGCCGGCTGCGTTCATCCGGTGGCCGGAATCAGCCCCGGAAACATGCGCAAGATCACGGTGCCGGCCCTCATCGTTCCGGGCAACGATTGGGTGCATCCGCCGGCCGCGGGCCAGGCGGCGCATCGCCTGCTGCCCAACAGCGAATATCACGAAGTGTTGGCCCAGCAGGTGGAGGCCGACGTGGATGCCATCGGCTGGGACCGTAGCACAGAGAAACTGGCCGCCCAGTTTATCGATTTTTTACGGGCGCGGGAACACGTCTGAACGGGCGCGTGCCTGAACACATCTACAGGGATTAAGGCCTATACAACCGATCCGCGACTCGCAACGGCCGCGCTTCCGCGCTACCATCCATA
>JAYUEJ010000669.1:0-10953 GCA_043739265.1 Rhodopila sp.
ACCCTGTTCAAATGGAACGGTCGGTATTGGCTCGGCTGCACCGATTTGGACCTTGGCAGCCACGATAATCTTTGCCTGCTGCATGCACCCGCGATAACCGGTCCCTGGACGCCGCATGCGCTGTGGCCAGTCAAGATGGACATCCGCGGCGCTCGGCCGGCCGGAATGCCGTTCACGATCGACGGCCGGCTTTTTCGTCCTGGCCAGGATTGTGCCGCGACCTATGGCGCAGCGATCACGATCCATGAAGTCATGACGTTAACCGAAACGGACTTTCGTGAATCTGTGGCTACCGTCCTGCGGCCGGATCGATCCGGCCCGTTTCCCCATGGCCTGCATACATTGGTCCATGACGGGGAACGGTTCTGGGTGGATGGCAAGCGCTTTGTCCTCGATCTAGGCCTGTTCCGACGGAAAGTCCTCGGCAGGGCGTCCCGCGTATTTTCCAGAAATGGGATGGATTGATCATGTCGGTATCGGTTTCCACCAGCATTACCAAACGCCTGGCCGACGTATCGACCCGCAGCCACGCCACCAATGCAACCCGAGCGATGTCGGTGGCAATCTATCTGCACGACCTGTCCGGAGGTGGGGTAGAGCGGCAAAGCCTGATCATTGCGGAAGAATTTCGCCGGCATGGCGCCGATGTCACGCTTGTGTTGCACCGTTTGCGTGGGCAGTTGCTCGATCAGGTGCCGGCAGGCTTGCGCATCGTGGATCTGAACAGTTCCCGCACATTGATGGACATTCCGGGACTGGGACGATTTCTGCGTGCCGAGAAGCCCGATATCCTGCTGTCGAATGTGGATTTGAACAATGTCGCCGCGTTACTGGCGAAGGCTGTCAGTTTCAGCCGCGCAAAGGTGATTATCTGCCAGCACAATCCGATCTCGCTGAACTTTGCCGCCTGTGAAAACTGGCTCTACCGCTATGTCGGGCTGATGTACCGAGTGTTATCGCCGCTGATCAGTCACGCGGTGGCGGTTTCGGACGGTGTGGCCCGGGAATTGGCAGAGACCGGGGGCTTGCCAAGGGAACGCGTCCTGACGGTCAACAACCCCGTGATGGGTCCGGACTTTGCGTCCCGCACGGCGGAGGTGGTCGATCATCCCTGGTTTCATCAGTCGAACCAGCCGGTGTTCGTCACCGCCGGCCGCCTGGTCGCGCAAAAGGATCACGAAACGATGATCCGGGCACTGGCGATCCATCGGCTGCGCTTCGACAGCCGGCTTATCGTCCTGGGCACCGGCCCGCTGCTCGATCCATTAATGCGGTTGACTGAACAACTGGGTGTGGCGTCGTCGGTGGATTTTCTGGGGTTTCGCGCCAACGTCCTGCCGTTCATTCGCCAGGCCGATGCTTTCGTGCTGAGTTCCCGGTGCGAGGGGTTCGGTAACGTAATCGTAGAGGCGCTGGGCTGCGGTACGCCCGTTATCTCCAGCCGATGCGAGTACGGGCCGGCGGAAATACTGGATAACGGCCGCTTCGGAATGCTGGTGGAACCAAGAAATCCAGCAGCCTTCGCGTCTGCAATGGATCAGGTGTCAGTGCTACGCGAGCGATTCCCCGCCGAGATGTTGCGCCAACGCGCGGGAGATTTCAGCTACGCGGCCTGTGCCTCGCGCTATATGGCTTTGTTCAAGGCGCTGGTCCCCCATCCAGCCGCGGCGGCGGGAGCATGAGCATCCCCCGCCCGTTCGGCCTCGATCTGAGTATGGACTCCGCGCATGACATCGCCTGCGCGGCGCTCCGGCAGCCGCGAACGGACGGCGTCGCGCTGGTGGTGACTCCGAACATCGATCATATCGCGACGATCCGGCGTTCGCCCGCCCTGGCGCGGGCTTACCGCAATGCCGCCCGTATCGTCTGCGATGGATGGCCGGTGCAACTCTATGCGCGCTTCTGCGGCCTACCGGTTGCGCGGGTGACTGGTTGCGAGATCACCGCCGCGTTGATGCGCATGGCACCCGATGCGCCATCACAACGGTTTTTCTTCGTGGTTGACGGTGCGGAAACCGAAACGGCCATCCAGGCATGGGCGGATCGGCACGCGGTCGTTAGCGAGGCAACGATTCCGCCGTTCGGGTTTGAGCGCGATGCGGGATACTGTCAGCGTCTGGCTGAATCTATCCGGGCGCACGGCACCACCGTGCTGATCATGGCGGTCGGAGCGCCCCGCAGCGAGGTGTTCGTCGATACCTACCGCGCCATCCTGCCGCCCTGCTGGGCATTCTGCGTCGGTCAGGCCGTCAAGATCGAACTCGGTTTGGTGCGACGAGCCTCTTCGAAATGGCAGGCGGTTGGTTTGGAATGGCTATGGCGCCTGTTCCAGGAACCGTCGCGACTGGCGAAACGCTACGTGACCGCGGCGGTCGGCTTCGGCATCGCGATCATCGAAGATCGGATGCGGAACCGGCGGGACAGCCGGCCATGAGGGCGCTTCGCCTCATTACCGTAAACCAACGGATACACCGAAACCTGGATCGACGGAGCCCCCGGCCGTCATACGCGAATCTGGCAGGATTAAAATCATGAACGAAACCCTCGCCCTTCCCATGCGGCTTGTGATGCGCGACCTGATGCTGACGGCGTTTGCCCAAAAGGCGCGCTTATTTCTGATATTTTTCTGCATCATGGCGATCAGCGTCGTGATCGCCGCCCTTGTTCAGCCGGCCTACAAGGCCAAGTCAAGCCTCCTTGTCCTCCTTGGAACGGAACACGCCTTCCGCCCCGCCGCCGGACAGCAATTCCTGAACAGCGGCGGTGTGGACCCTGAACAGGTGTTGCGCACCGAGGCGAGTATCTTGGGCAGCGACGACTTGCACCGCACGGTGATCCGGGAAATCGGCATAGAAAAGATGTATCCGAAACTGTTGCAAAAACCCGGACCGGTCGCGAAATGGTTTGAGGAAACACGACGGTTCGCGACAGATACGCTGGGCATGACCGAGAAATCGGCTGTCGTTCTCCCCTCCGATCCCGTGGTCCGAGCGGTTGAAGCGTTCGCGACCACGCTGACGATCACGCTGGATAAGAAATCCAGCGTGATCGCGCTGGAATTTACGAATACCGATAAGAACGTATCGGCTGATGCACTACGAATACTGGTGTCTCAGTACCTTGTGCTGCGCCAAAAACTATACGGTGACGTACAGGCGCCGTTGGTGCGCGTGCAGCAAGACGAGGTGATCAGGCAACTCGCCGCCGCGGACTCGGCATTGCAGACCTTCAAGCGCCAGCACGACATCAGCAACTTCGGCGAACGGCGTGCGATCTTGTTGAAGCAGCAGGGGGAACTGGAAACGGCGTTGACAAAATCCGAGTCCACCATCGGCGAACTGACAGCGCGTCTGACCCTGTTGAACCAACAACTCGGTTCGGCATCCGGGAACAAAAAAGGCACTCCGAACGCCGCCGCCGCATTGCAAGGGATGGTGCAGGCTTATCAGAAGCGGGAGGAGGACGCGCAAACGCGCTATCGCGGGTCGCCCGCGGTCGATGAAGCACGTCGCCAGATGTTGGAACGTGAGACGGACATCGCTCGTATGCAGGCGACACAGGCGTATGGCGTACAGACCGACCGCAACAAGACCGAAGCCGATCTGCGGTCCGGTCTGGCGGGGCATGATATCATCGCGGTACAGCTCACGACCTTGAACAAACAAATCGACACTCTGAATTCCGAGGAAGTGCAACTGCACGGCCTGGAACGTAACCGCGCGATTCTGGAAGACAATTACAAGGCGGTATCGAAAATCCTGGATGAACGGCAAACAGTCGAGTCGGTGGAAGCACATCGCGAGTCGTCGATTCGCGTTATCCAGCCGCCTCGGGTGCCTACCCTGCCGCAGCCGACGCGGCAATTGATCCTGATCGCAGGGCTTGTCATTAGCTTTCTGGTCTCGATCGGCGCGATCCTGATGTCCCACTTCTTCCGCGCCATTTATCTCCGGCCGGAGGCTTTGGAGATGGATACCGGCCTCATCGTGCTGGCTTCGGTGCCGGAGATGCGAGGAATTGGCGGGCCCTCTTCCTCGGTCCTGGTCGTCCCGGCTTAACCATGGAACACCCAAGCCGGACTGATTTGCTGGGTGTCCAGTGCCTTCGCGCGGTAGCGGCGTTTCTTGTCGTCGCTTACCACGCGGTTGCGCAGTGGACTTCCCATGTGCCGGGTTATACGCTTGACGATTACTGGCCGAACGGGTCTGCTGGGGTCGATATTTTCTTTGTTATCAGCGGTCTGGTGATGACGATATCGGCGCAACGCAATGCTGGACGACTGAATCCCGGCTGGACTTTTTTGAAGGACCGGATCATCCGGATTGTGCCGTTATACTGGGTCATCACGACTTTAAAGATCGTTTCCGTGCTGGCTCTTCCTGCCCTCGCAACGCGCACGACGCTCGATCCGCTTTACGTGGCGGGGTCATACGCGCTGCTGCCTGTACAGGACGCGGCCGGCATCATCCGGCCCGTGCTGCCGGTGGGATGGACGCTGACCTATGAGATGTTTTTCTACATCCTGGTCGCCACTGCTTTGCTCATCAGGGCGCCGTTGGGTCGGGTCTGTGTTCCGGCGCTGCTGGCTTTTGCCGCCATGGCCTTCCATTTCCCCGCGGAAGGCTTTGCAAATACGATCGTGGTTGAGTTCATCTTCGGCATCGCTATCGGACATGCGATACCGCGCCTGCAATCCCTCCCACCGGTGATCGCCATGGTGATCGGACTGGGCGCTTTCACGCTTCTGGTCGCCGGTCCGGTGGGTGACGGGTTGACCCGCCCTTTGATATGGGGCGTTCCAGCGGCATGTATCGTCGCCGCGGTTGTTTCGACCGAGATGGCACTTCGCAACCGGCTGCCGCGTTGGCTGTTGGCGGCCGGCAACGCGTCTTATGCCACCTATCTGACGCATGGTTTCGTTATTCCTGTAGTCTTCATTTTTTGTACACGATCGATACATCTTGATTGGGCGGGTTTAACAGCGACGATTATAGTCGGGCTCGTTGCCAGTGCGGTCGTGGGCCATTTCACCCATCACATCATCGAGCAGCCGTTACTCCTTAGCCTACGTACCAGGCGCATAGTCCTGCTTCCACCAACTCCCGGATAAACATGCCCGACTCATTGCAATTTTCGTCAAAGCCAGTCCTGGTTCTAGGGGCTTCGGGCTTCATCGGCTCACGCGTCGTGACGGCGCTGGCCGGCAGCCCGCTTTATCGTCCTGTGGCGGCATCCCGCCGTTCGGCGATGCCAGTCGATGCGACAGATCCAGATGCGGTGCGTGCCGCCCTGCGCGACGCCGATTGCGTCGTGAATTGTATCGCCGGCGACGCCCGAACCATGCTGCGGTCCACCCGCGTCTTGTGCGACGCGGCTCGGATTTCTCCGCCGCGCAGGATTGTTCACCTCAGCAGCATGGCGGTTTATGGCGCCGCAACCGGAATGATTCACGAGGATCAGGCACCGGTTTCTCCCGTGAGCGTTTATGGCCAGGCCAAGATAGAATGCGAACGAATCATCGAGAAATACGTCGATGATGGCGGCGACGCTATCATCTTGCGCCCGACCTGTGTGTTTGGGTCGGGAAGCCCGCAATGGACCACGCGGCTGGCTGGCCTGCTGAAGGCGGGTCGTATCGGCGATTTGGGAAGCGCGGGCGATGGCTGCTGCAATTTGGCCTTCATCGACGATGTCGTGGCCGCTATCATCGCCACCCTGGATGCGCCCAACGGCGTGGGCCGGGTGTTCAACATATCCAGCGCGATCGACCTAACGTGGAATGAGTTTTTGGTTTTGTTCGCCAAGGCGCTGGGCGCCACACCGGTTCGGCGTATCACTCCGCGCCGGCTGCGGATTGAAACAAAAGTGCTGGCCCCCATACGACGGATCGCGGCCATGGCGGTTCGTTCCCCACTGACCGAGGCGATTACGCCGTCGCTGGCCGCTCTGTGGCGCCAGGATATCCGGATCGATTGCTCAGCGGCCCGATCGGCCTTGAAGCTGCCGCTGACCTCCGTGGACCAGATGCTCGCTGCAACATGCCGTTCGCGGGAGCCGGCTTTTTCATGAGCAACCGCCGGACGGTTTTCCTCGCGTGTCCATACGGCCAGGTCGGTGGCGGCATGGGCAGCATCATGGCCTACCTCGCGTCGATGCAGCACGACCCGTCAGGCCGGTTCGACCTCAAGCGCCTGGAGTCACGCGGGGGCGGCCATATCGCGCTTTCGCCATTGTTTCTGGCGCTGGCGGTCGGGCAGATTTTCCGGGAGGCATTCCGCGGTCGGCTCGCGGTCGTCCACCTGAACCTGGCTGAGCGCGGCAGTGTCTTTCGCAAGGCCATACTGCTGGCCGCGACCAGGCTTGTGGGCGGGCGCGTGTTGCTGCACCTGCATGCCGCCCAAATCGTGCAGTTTCATGCGTCGATGGGACCGTCTGGGCGATCCTTGCTGCGGTGGATGTTTCGCTCCGCCGACCATTGTGTGGTGCTGGGGGATTTTTGGCGACGTTGGGTCATCGACACGTTCGACGTTCGACCCAGCCGGGTCGGCATCGTTTATAACGGCGTACCGGCAACCACTTCCCCTGCGTCCGCGTTAAGAACCGGTGGTCCATTCCATTTGTTGTTTGTCGGCAATCTGCTGGAGCGAAAGGGCGTGACGGACCTATTGCGTGCCTTCGCGGCGCCGGCGATGAAAACACGCGACATGCGCCTGACCATGGCGGGTGGCGGTCCGGTGGATTTTTATCGCGTCATGGCGGACGAACTTGGGATCGCTGATCGGGTGACGTTCACCGGCTGGGTTAGTCAGACAGATGCAAGGGCGTTGATGGTCAATTCAGACGCGTTGATCCTGCCGGCATATGATGAGGGTCTGCCATTGGTCATCCTGGAAGCGCTGGCATCGAAAATTCCGGTCATCTGCACGCCGGTAGGTTCAATACCCGAGGTCCTGGTGCATCGAAGCACCGCCGTGTTCGTTACCCCTGGCGATGAAGCGGGTATCGCCGAGGCAATCGCCACCCTGATGGATTGCCCCGACCTGAGGAACGACCTCGCGGCGGCCGGCGTAGCGCTGTATGATCGTTTGTTCACGATGGAAGCGTTCGCGCGATCCATTGGCTCACTGTATGCCACGCTGACGCCGAACACTGGACGTGAAAGACGGGCGGTATGGCCGCCGGTCCAGGAGGGCGGGCGATGATCCAGAACGCTGACGAGATCGTTCGCGATGCGGTTGTTCACGCCGACATCTGCATCGTTGGTGGCGGGCCGGCCGGAATCACCCTGGCAATGGCGCTGGCTCAGTCGGGCCGAAGTATCTTGTTGCTCGAATCCGGCGACCTCGGACCCAGCAACGACGCCCAGTCGTTAAACGTTGGCGAAGTGGCGGACGAAACACTGCACAGTCCCCCCGACAAATACCGGCCGCGTTGTTTTGGTGGCGCAACGTCTATTTGGGGTGGTCGTTGCGTCCCATTCGACCCGATCGATTTTGCGACCCGCCCATGGATCGACCATTCCGGTTGGCCGATCGGATATGACGACGTGGAACCCCACTACGCCGCCGCAACCACGCTGTGCGAAGCAGGCGAATTCGAATACGACGCACGCCTTGCGACACACGGCGGCATGCGGCCGCTGTTGCGCGGCTTCACTCCCAAACACTTTGATCTAAACGGTATCGAAAGGTTCAGTTGCCCGACCCATTTCGGCCGGCGCTACGAAGCGAGGCTGCGTGCCGAAGGTAACGTGCGGGTACTGCTGCGGGCGACGGTGATCCGTCTGCGGGCGTCGCGCGACGGCAGCCGGATCGAAAGCCTCGACGTTCGCAATGGCAGGGATACCGGATTCTCCGTTACGGCAGACCAATTCGTCCTGGCAATGGGCGGGATGGAGACACCGAGGCTGATGCAGACATCGGACGATGTGCATGCAAACGGCATCGGCAATGCGAACGATCTGGTTGGCCGGTTCTATATGTGCCACATCGCCGGAACGATCGGCAGCCTGCAGGTGAACGGATCGGCCGATACCGTTTGGCATGGCTATGACGTAGCGGCGGATGGGACCTATTGCCGCCGCCGCATGACGTTGCGGCCCGAGGTGCAGGCGGCGATGAAATTGAACAATGCCGTGTTCCGGCTTCACCATCCCCGCATCGCCGATCCGCGGCATCATACCGGGCCACTGTCGGCCATTTTTTTGGCCCAGAAATTCATCAGTTACGAATACGCCAAGCGGCTGGTCAGCGACGTTCCACCAACCCCCGGCATCTGGATGCGGCACGGACTGAACGCAGCAACCGACCCGATCTCCACCATCCGTTTTCTTGGCCATTGGCTACGGGACCGAACCCTGGCGGAGCGAAAATTTCCGTCGGTGATCATTCGTCCGCGCACCAATTTGTTCAGTCTGGACTTCCATGCCGAACAAGTGCCGAATCCCGATAGCCGCATTACCCTGGCTCCAACGACCGACCGCTTCGGGAATCGCCAGTTGCGGATCGATTGGCGCTATACAAGCCAGGATGTCGAGACAGTGGCTCGATCGTTTGATCTGTTGCGTGACGATTTGGCAGAGCAGGCCATCGGCGAGCTAACGCTGGCCCCTGATGAGCGCGACATCGAATCGGTCGTTCGGCGTGACGGGGCCTATGGCGGCCATCATATCGGAACCGCCCGCATGGCTGCCAGCGCCGCGTCCGGGGTTATCGACCGCGACTGCAAGGTGTTCGGCGTGAACAATCTGTATGTGGCGGGGAGCGCTGCGTTTGCCACCTCCGGTCAGGCGAACCCGACATTGACGATCGTTGCATTGGCGCTGCGGCTTGCCAACCATCTGGGCAGCATGGCGAACCGCATTCCAGATGTGCGGGCGACCCGCCAATCCATGATGGCGAGCTAACCGTGATTGAAGCCATCCATCGCTTCGAAGCGCACGCCTGGCAGCAATTAACTGGCGTAAATATCGTCACGATTCTGCTGCTTTGGGCAACCGTGCTCTTCGCAGGCATCGTTACCTTTATCCGGACCAATCCCGGCCGGTGGTCGTTGCGCGATTTTGTCCGTCACCTGGTGCCAATCGGCACCGTCCACCATCCCTCGGCGCGGGCGGATTTTCTGTTCTGGCTGTCACGGCGCATTTTCATGCCGCTGCTGGTATTACCGCTGGCGATTTCCACGGTTGCGGCGGGTCATTTTGCCTACTGGCTACTCCGCGGCATCGTGGGGCCGCCCGGTCATCCGGTGGCACCAGCCGGCCCGATGACGCTGATCGTGTTCACTGTCACGATGCTGATAGCCTACGATCTGTCGTATTACCTGTATCACCGCATGCAACATCGTTTCCCGATCTTGTGGGAGTTGCACAAGGTCCATCATTCGGCGGAGGTGATGATTGGGGTGACCAAGGACCGGGTACATCCGATCGATGAGATAATGAACCGGTGGTGGGACGGCATCATTCCCGGCCTGTGCTATGGCGCTTGGCTTTTCTTCGCCTTGGACCCGGTCGAACTGACCGTTTTCGGCCTGAATGTCTATGCTCTGCGCAACATCATCCTGATGATGGATTTTGTCCGCCATACGCATCTAAAATTGACCTACGGACGATATATCAGCGTGGTATTACTCAGTCCGCACTACCACCAGCTCCACCACAGCACGGCCGACAAGCACCTGGACAAGAACTTCGGATTAACCCTCAGCCTCTGGGACCGGCTGTTCGGGACGCTGGTAGTGCCGGAACCTGATGAAAGTTTCGTGTTCGGGCTAACGGGAGGCGAGCAGGTCGAGTATCAATCACTCTATAAGCTTCATGTCGTGCCGTTGAAGAAAATCGCCGGCCGGATCGGCTTTTTTGGGCGGCGCCGCAGCACGATACGGTCGGATCACCATGCCGGAGAAGCCGTGTGAGCCTGAAAATTGAGATCGTTACCGAAATGGTAAGGTTTGCCACCATCCGGCACGCCTGGCAACAGCTTTGGCAGCGGTCGGGCGGTTCTGTTTTTCAGGATCACGACTGGATCGCCGGATGGATGAGTGGCGTCCAGCACCGCGGCAATATCAAGATTCAGATTATCCTGGCCTGGGAGGGCGAGCAGCTTGTAGGTGCGATGCCGTGCGCTGTGCATCGCCGCTCCGGATTACGTGTTCTGGCATGGGCGGCGCAACTTTTCAGCGATTATTGCGACTGCCTGATGGACCCGCTCTACGACGCCGCCATTTTGATGCCGACACTCTGGGATGGATTGCGGCAGGTCGGCGGATTCGACCTGATCAGTCTGCAGCAGGTCAGGCCCGACGCCAAATGCCGAGCGTTTCTGGATGGGCTCACCCGGGACGGCACAAGCCTTCGGCACGGTGATCGCCAGGAACGATGCATGCGTATCGAAAACCGATGGCCCGACGGTGACGCCTTCTTCCGTTCGCTCAATAAGAAGGCGCGCAACAACCATACCCGCGGAAAACGGATTTTGGCTGAACTGGGCGGAGATGTGCGGTTTCGGCTTGTTGAGCCGGGTGAGGAAGCCGGCCCGGTCATCGATGAAATCCTGCGCCTCAAGCAAATCTGGCTTCGAGCCAACGACCCCCATTCGACGCAGCTTGGTTGCGATCGTACGGTGCTGAGAAAAATACTGGACAAAGCATGGCAGTCCGGATTGGTACGGATCTTTCTGTTGGAGAGTGGTGGAAAGATCGTGGCGGGATCGATCAATTTTTTCTATGCAGGACGCATGGAGGCCTATTTCACCGCCTATGACGCCACGTTCGATCGCGCCTCGCCCGGAACGATCTTGATCGTGGAATACGCACGCTGGTCTTTCGACCACGGCCTGACCCATGTCGATTTCCTCCGTGGCGAAGAGGCTTTCAAGTTTCGCCTGGCTAATGCCGAAACGCTCTTGAGCAGTTATACCGGCGCCCGGACCCTGGTAGGTCAGCTCGCGATGA